>JAZSBC010000141.1:0-21878 GCA_045602245.1 Acutalibacteraceae bacterium
GAAATGGCTGAACTCAAAAAAGTTGATATATTCACAGACGGTGCTTGTTCGGGCAACCCCGGTCCCGGCGGATGGGGAGCAATTCTCCGCTACGGAAGCAGAGAACTTGAACTTAGCGGCGGCGAAAACCCCACAACAAACAACCGTATGGAGCTGACGGCGGTTATTGAAGCGCTGAAAAAGCTTAATCAGAAATGCGATATAACAATTTATACCGATTCAAAATACGTTGCCGATGCTTTTCTGCAAGGCTGGATATGGAACTGGATGAAAAACGGTTGGAAAAAAGCCGATAAAAAACCCGTTCTCAATCCCGAACTCTGGCAGGAACTGATAAAAGAAATCAACAAGCACGAATACAAAATTATTTGGGTCAAGGGTCACGCAGGTCACCCTGAAAACGAACGCTGCGATAAACTGGCAACAGCAAAAGCGGCAGAATTTTCGAGTTAATAAAAGGGGTAATAAAAATGAAAAAGGTTATAAGCATCATTCTTGCGGCTGTTCTTGCGTTTTCGGTCTGCATCCCTGCATTTGCAGGCGATGACGGCTGCGATTGCGGTATCACTCCCGTTGTTTACGTTGTAGGCTTCGGCGATGCACTCTATAAGAATACCGATACGGAAAACCGTGAATCAATCTTCCCTCCCGAAGGCGGAGTGATTGCAAAAGCCGTTCCCGACCTGCTCGTTGCGGTTATGTGCCTGCTCGCAGGTTATAACGACGGCTTCGGCACGTTCGTTTCAAAAGGTGCAAACGTTATGCTCGGCGGACTCGCCTGCAACCCCGACGGCACCGCACCCGAAGGAACAGGTATCAAGCCCACGGGGCCCATTGTTGATACGCATAAGCTCCCTGCATTCACTCCCGAAGACGGTATGGATGAAGGATATTTCACGTTCCGCTATGACTGGCGTCTTTCTCCCGTAGACAATGCAAAGCTTCTCGATGAATATATTTCAGATGTCAAAGACGTTACGGGTCACGACGAAATCGTACTTTCGGCTCACAGCCAGGGCAACACGATTGTTATGACGTATATTCAGCTTTACGGCACGGACGGCATAGAAAAGCTTATCTGCCTTTCCCCTGCATATCATGGCATTTCGCTTATCGGTTCTCTTTTCACAAGGGACGTTAACGTTGCAGGTAAGGGCGAAGCTCTTGAAGAATTTCTTAAAGGAATTATGGGGTTTGAGGATTCACAGAGCAAGCTTATCGTTTCGCTGGTTTCATTCATCAACAGCTACGGCATAATAGATGCAATTCTCAACAGTCTGCAAAAAACTCTCGATTCCGAGCTTGACAAGGTTTTTGACGAATGCCTTATTGACGTTTTCGGCTCAATGCCCGGTCTCTGGACATTCGTTCCCGCTGAAAAATATGAAGAAGCAAAGGCTTCAATGTTCGGCGATAACGAAAAATATGCCGCAATAATTGAAAAAACCGATTATTACTATGAGAACGTTCAGACAAAAACGGTTGAACTTCTCACTGAAGCAAAGGCAAACGGAACCGACGTTGTTATTGCCGCAGGCTACAACATCTCAACAATCCCCGTTACCAATGCCGCCGCAACTCACAGCGACCTTCTTATTGATACCGAATATATGACCCTCGGCGCAACCTGCCCTGCAATAACCGAAACTCTCGGCGACGGCTACGTTCAGGCTGAAAACGGCTGCGGTCATAACCACGTTTCTCCCGAAAACGTGATTGATGCTTCAACCTGCGCGTTCCCCGAATACACCTGGTTTTTCAAGGGTAACGGACACGCTGATTTTGAAGAAGATTACTGCGGATTCATAGAATGGGCAATCCGCTATGACGGTCAGCCGACCGTATGGTCCGATGAAAAATATCCTCAGTTTATGCAGGAAGGCGAAGACGGTCTTGTTCCCGTAAATCCAAAAACAGAAACGGATGGCAGAAGTGATGAAGAAATCATCTTTTCTTCCGTTATTGATCTTATCAAAGAATCATTTTAAACGAAAAGCCCTCGGTCTGACCGAGGGCTTTTTCAGTCATATATTGTCCCGCTTTTGCATATCGTTTTAATAAAAAAGCGAATTCGGAGGACTTATAATGGCTGAGAACAATATTTATCACGACATTGCCGCGAGAACGGGCGGCGACATTTACATCGGCGTTGTGGGACCCGTAAGAACGGGAAAATCCACGTTTATTAAAAAATTTATGGAATCAATGGTGATTCCCAACATTGAAGACGCTCACCGCAGGGAGCGCGCAACGGATGAGCTTCCGCAATCGGCGGCAGGCAGAACAATAATGACAACGGAGCCGAAATTCATACCCGAGGATGCGGTTGAAATAGACTTGCAGTCAAACTCAAAAATGAAGGTAAGAATGATTGACTGTGTGGGATATATTGTCCCATCCGCACTCGGATACATTGAAGGCGAAATGCCGAGAATGGTCAAAACTCCCTGGTTTGACGAAGAAATACCGTTCAATATGGCAGCTGAAATCGGCACTCAGAAAGTGATTGCGGAACATTCAACCATAGGGCTTGTTATCACTACCGACGGTTCAATCAGCGGAATCCCCCGCGATGAATATGCCGAAGCCGAAAAAAGAGTAATTGATGAGCTTCAGGCTCTGAACAAACCTTTCATTGTTCTTCTCAACAGCAAAGACCCTGCCTCTGCGGATACTTCAAGGCTTGCCGATGAACTTACGGAAAGCTACGGAGTGCCCGTTATTCCCGTAAACTGTCTTGAACTTACACAGAATGAAATCAGCGATATTCTTTCAAAAATTCTGTTTGAATTCCCCGTGAAAGAAATTAAAATCGATCTCCCGAGTTGGATAACGTCGCTAAAAAAAGATCATTGGCTGAGAAGCGATATTTTCAAAAAAATAAGCACTCTTGCAGAAAACCTGAAAAGAGTTCGTGATATCAACGGTTTTGCAAATAACGTTTCGGAAAACGAACATATCTGCTCCTGCAGAATCGACAGTATGGAGCTTTCTTCAGGCAGCTCAAAAATATCGGTTACTCTCAAGCACGATTTGTTCTTCAAAATTATTGAAGAAGAAACGGGTGTTTCCGTTGAAAACGAACAGCAGCTTATGAATAAAATGAAAGAGCTTTCGCAGGCGCAAAGCGGATACAAAAGAATTCAGGATGCGCTTGAAGAAGTTGAAGCAACGGGCTACGGAATAGTTTTGCCCGACGTTGACGACCTTGTGCTTGAAGAACCCGAAATAATGAAGCAAGGCGGAAGATACGGAGTAAGGCTCAAGGCAAGCGCACCGTCGCTTCACATTATGAAAGCTGATATCCAGACCGAGGTTGCACCGATAGTCGGTTCAGAAACGCAATCGGAAGAACTGATAAAATACCTGCTTAAAGAATTTGAGGAAAACCCCTCAATGATATGGCAATCCAATATTTTCGGCACTTCCCTGCACCAGCTTGTGAACGAAGGGCTTCACAACAAGCTCTACAGAATGCCCGGCGATGCAAGGCTGAAACTCCGCGAAACGCTTGAAAGAATCATCAACGAAGGCTGCAGCGGACTGATTTGCATAATTCTTTAAAAAAACGGCTTGTGCGGAATAAACTGCACAAGCCGTAATCATTTACCGTTTCACATATACTGTTATTATACCGTCAACAAGAACGATTTCAACAAAGTATTTTTCTGCATTATGGGCTCTGTAATAGCCGTTGCCCTCGGCAGGCTTAACGTCGAAGCCCGATTTTTTGACCGCTTCGATGTATTTTTTGAAATCCTTATCGGAACATTCCGCTCTGAACGAATAGCTTACCCCTTCTTCGTAGTTTTCAACAGGTTCGCTGTCAAAACCGAAATCGGGAAGCACGTCCTTGAAACTGTTGTATATTTTTGTTATTCTCTGAGTTGTTTCGCCGTTGTTTTTGCCCGTCTGACCGCCGCTGCCGACCTTGCAGGATGAAAATCCGACGGCAAGCACAACGATAAGCGACAAAGCCAATAATCTCCTGAACATCCTGTCCCTCCGATTGAATAAATTTTATTGTATGTTATATTATATCACAGATTCATCTCTTAAGCAAGCAACAAATTAGTCAAAACAACATATCAGAGTATTGACAATCAAAAAATAAAATGTAAAATTAATTGTATTAAGTATTATGAAAAGGAATTGTATTTATGGAAGATAAAAAAGCTTCGGTTTCAACAAATAATACAGAAGAAAAAAAGCCGACCTCGGAAGAACTTATCGCAAACGTTATTCCCGAAGACGGCGGAATAGATTTCGGTGAAAAAGAAAAAAAGAAATCCCGCGACGGCGGAAAAATCATTATTGAATTCAACAAAAAAACGGTAAGATATTTCATCATCGCGGCACTGACAATTATTCTTTTCGCCTGGGGCATCAACAACACCGACAGAATCTCAACGGTTGTTGACGGGGTGGCAAGCCTGCTTTCTCCGTTTGTTCTCGGCTCCTGCTTTGCGTTCATAACCAACGTATTGCTCCGCCCTATTGAAAATCTCTATGAAAAAATATTTAAAAAGAGCAAAAAGAAGTTCTTTATCAAAGCCAAGCGCCCCGTGTGCCTTGTTTTCAGCGTTCTTCTTATCATAGGGCTGTTATTTGCACTTCTGTTTATGATTATCCCCGAATTTCTGGAAGCTCTCAGGAATCTTTCCTATAATATTCCTTCTTATATCAAGCAGGCTGAAACCTGGATTGCCGAGCTTATGAAGTTCGCTTCGGAACACAACGTCACTCTCCCCGAGTTTTCATTTAATTCAGAAAAAATCATAAACACAGTCACAAACTTCATCAACGATAACGGCATTGTTGATAAAACCCTGACCTTTACGGGTTCGGTTGTTTCGGGAATTGTTAATCTTGTTGTTGCAATCGCTTTCTCACTTTATCTGCTTGCCCAGAAAGAAAAACTCGGCTCGCAGGCAAAAAAGCTTATGCAGGCATTTATGCCTAACAAAAACAATGTTGGCAGAATCGTAAGCTTTGTTGAAATAGTTGACAGAACGTTCACAAGCTTTATCACGGGTCAGCTCACCGAAGCGGTTATAATCGGCGCGCTTTGTTTCTTGGGTATGCTTATTTTCAGAATGCCCTATGCGGCGGTTGTTTCCGTCCTTGTCGGCGTAACGGCGCTTATTCCCGTTTTCGGCGCATTCATCGGAACGGCAATCGGAGCGTTTCTGATTCTGTTCGTTGACCCGATAAAAGCCTTGTGGTTCATTGTTTTCATTGTTGTTCTTCAGCAGCTTGAAGGCAACCTCATTTATCCGAAGGTAGTCGGCAAATCCGTTGGTCTGCCCGGAATATGGGTGCTTGTTGCGGTTACTGTCGGCGGCACCGTCGGAGGCGTTGCGGGAATTCTCGTAAGCGTTCCTGCCTGCGCTGTTATATACTGCCTTCTCTCTCAGCTCGTCTCGGTAAGACTTAAGAAAAAAGAAGAAACTGAAACAAAAACCACAAATAAAAAAGATAAATAAGCAAAAGGCTTGTATGGAACAACACTCCATACAAGCCTTTAATCATATCATTTCATTCATTTTTTTAAGGTTTTCAAAGCCGATTTCAATGCCGTCGAGGCATTTTTCAAGCCCCTCAAACTCAACGCTCAGCCAGCCTTCGTAGCCCGAATTTCTGATAACCGAAAGGCACTGATAAACGGGAATATCACCGTGGCCGATAATCGAGCCTCTGAGATAGTTTCCGCCCCTTGATTTAAAGAAGCCTTTACCGGGGTTAAGACCGTTGCCGCTTCTGATATGAAAATCCTTGGCGTGAACGTGCTTGATATAAGGCGCAAGCCTGCCTGCGGCTTTTGCGCTGTCTTCATCGGCACAGCAGAAGTTACCGATATCAAACAAAACGCCGAAATTGGGGTTTGAAACACCGTTAACGATTTTTTCAACTCTTTCGCTGTCCTGACAGAAAAATCCGTGATTTTCAATCATGGTTGTTATGCCTTTTTCGGCGGCATATTCCGTAATTCTTCTGCAGCCGTCAACAAGCACGGGCAAAACATCTTCAAAGCCTTTGTGATTTTTAACATCGTCGGGCATTGACCACGCAGCATCGTGCCTGAGGCATTTTGCGCCGAGAATTTCCGCAATATCAACCTTTCTGCATACTCTTTCAACCTCTGCATAAAGACCGTTTTCGCTGAGAAGGTTTGCAGATATTGTGTAAGCAATAATCGGCAGACCGACCTTTTCGCTCTCTTCTCTGAGCATCTTTGCATACTCCGCTTCGCTTACGCCTTCGGGAGCGTCAAGGTCAATAAATTCAATGCCGTCAAAGCCCATTTCTTTAGCTTTTCTGATTATGCTGAGCTGTGTTTCTTCACCCGATGAAATGAGCTGCTGAAAACTGTAACTGCTGACTCCGAATTTCATTACGCTCACCTGCCGCAACCGAAGCTCTTAAGGAAATCAACCGCTTTGCGGATATCTCTTTCGGGGTCGTCACCGACTTCTCTTTCTATTGTGAGGAAGCCTTTGAAACCGATTTCTTCAAGTGCATTGAGATAATCAGCCCATACAACACTGCCCTCGCCGAGAGGCACTTCGATGAATGAATCGTCTGTTACGATAACGTCCTTTTTAAGACCGTAGATGATTTCGGGGTCTTTGAAGAAAATCTGCTTGCCATCTTTTGCGTGGGTATGAACAATATATCTCTGAAGATTATGAACAGCTTTAACGGGGTCGTCGCCCGTTACCATAACAAGGTTTGCAGGGTCAAGGTTAACGCCTACACCCGTTGAGCCGAGCGAATCAAGGAATTCCTTGAGAACAGCCGAGGTTTCGGGACCTGTTTCGATAGCGAAATGAGCGCCGATGCTGTCTGCATAGCGTGAAAGCTCAAAGCAGGCTTCCTGCATAACTTTATATCTGTCGTTTGCCTTGTCTTCAGGCACAACGCCGATGTGGGTTGTAACAACGTCTGTACCGAGTTCTTTTGCAAGGTCAATGATTCTTTTTGATTTTTCAATCTTTTCGGGGTTTCTGTCCGCAAAACAGAATCCGCCTCCGCCGAGGTCGCCGCAGAGAGCCGAAATAACAAGGCCGTTATCTGCAACAAGATTTTTGAAATCCGCAATTTTGGCGGCATTCATATTTTCAGGCGCCATTTCGCCTCTGGTTGCATAAACCTGAATGCCTTGCGCACCAACCGAAGCAGCCTTTTTCACTGCTGTGGGAATATCTGTTCTGAAACTATCAATGATAACACCAATAGGAAATCTGCCCATAATAATTACTCCTTTTGTAAATCTGTGGTTCAATGATATCAAATATTGTATAATTTATCAAGTTTTTTTTGCAATTAACTTTACATTTTCCCGATTTGTGGTATATTATTTAGTATGTGTAATTATAATAAATTTGGTCGGAGGTACTAAGAATGTCAAAAATTAAAGTAGCGGTTATCGGCTGCGGTAACATTGCAAACGCCGCACACATCCCTGCATATATGAAAAACGAAAACGTTGAAATCAAATATTTCTGCGATATCATTCCCGAAAGAGCCGAAAAATGCGTTGAAAAATACGGCTGCGGCAAAGCAGTTGCGGATTATCACGATTTCCTCAACGACCCCGAGATTGATGCCGTTTCGGTTTGCACTCATAACGATTTCCACTCAATCATCACCATTGATTTCCTCAGAGCAGGCAAACACGTTATGTGTGAAAAACCTGCTGCAAGAATTCTTTCGGAAGCTCTTGAAATGCAGAAGGTTGCTCACGAAACCGGCAAAATCCTCAACATCGGCGTTGTTAACCGTTTCAACACTTACGTTATGAAGATAAGAGAGCTTATCGAAAGCGGCGAACTCGGCGAGGTTTATCACGTTTATGCTTCATTCAGAAGCCACCGTTCAATCCCCGGCATCGGCGGAGATTTCACAATCAAGGCGAAAGCAGGCGGCGGCTCGCTCATCGACTGGGGCGTACATTTTATCGACCTTGTTCTTTATTGCTGCGGCGACCCCAAGCCCCTCACCGCATCGGGCGAAGCTTTCTGCAAGCTTGGCAAGGATATTAAAAATTATACATACACAAGTATGTGGGCTGAAGATACCAAGGACGAAAACGGCATCTATGACGTTGACGATTCGGTTGTAGGTATTGTAAGAACCGAAGGTCCCGTTGTAAGCTTCAACGGCGCATGGGCTCAGAATATCGGCGAGAGAGAAATGTTCATCGACTTCATGGGCGATAAAGCAGGCATCAGGCTCCAGTATTGCTCGGATTTCCAGCTCTGGTCGGTTAAAAACGGTATGCTTACGGAAACAAAAGTTGCCGCTAAGCAGACGGATATGTATGAAAACGAAATAAACGATTTCATCAGATGTATCAAAACGGGCGACAAGAATCAGCAGTATATCGACTATGCTGTTGAAACTTCAAAAATACTTCAGGCAATCTATGATTCATCAGACAGTCATTGCGAAATAAAAATTAACTGAGAGAGGTTTTGTTAATATGGATATCAGAATTCTTAAAAATGATGCAGAAATCGGCGTTGCAGCAGGCAAACTTTTTTGTGATTTTGTAAACGAAAAGCCCGACTGCGTTCTCGGCCTTGCAACGGGTGCAACTCCCGTTCCCACTTATAATTATATTGCAGAGCAGTATGCTCAGGGCAAAGTGTCGTTCAAGGACGTTAAAACGTTCAACCTTGACGAATACTGTGACCTTCCTAAAACTCATAAGAACAGCTACTATACTTTTATGATTGAGAATCTTTTCTCAAAGCTTGACCTTAATCTTGACAACGTCGGTTTCCTTGACGGCAACGCAGAGGACCCCGAGGCTGAAAGCGCGCGCTATGCGGCAGATATCGCTTCAAAGGGCGGCATTGATATTCAGCTTCTCGGCATCGGCAGAAACGGTCACATCGCTTTCAACGAGCCTTCAGATGAATTCACGGGCGAAAGCCACAAAATCAAGCTTACAGACAGCACAATCGAAGCAAACTCAATTTATTTTGACGATATTCCCATGCCCCGTTATGCAATGACAATGGGCATAGGCTCAATTATGAAGTCAAAGAAAATCGTTCTTATTGCAACAGGCGCATCAAAGGCCGAGGCTGTTAAAGCTATGATTAACGGCCCCGTAACTCCTCAGTGCCCCGCATCAATTCTTCAGCAGCACGAGGATGCCGTTATTTTCCTTGATGAGGCAGCGGCAAGCCTTCTTTAATTCATTTACAAGAGGTAAAAAGCAATGGAAAACAAAAAGTTTTATATAACAACGCCGATATATTATCCCTCGGATAAGCTTCATATCGGCCATACTTACTCGACCGTAGCCGCCGATACAATGGCTCGCTACAAGCGTTTTCAGGGTTTTGACACCTTCTTCCTCACAGGCACCGATGAACACGGTCAGAAGATTGAAGACAAAGCAAAGGAAGCCGGCGTCACCCCCAAAGAATACGTTGATAAAATCGTTGCAGGCATCAAAGACCTCTGGAAGCTGATGAATATTTCAAACGATAAATTCATCAGAACAACAGACGAATATCACGAAAAAGCCGTTCAGAAGATATTCACAAAAATGTATGAAAAGGGCGATATTTATAAGGGCTACTATGAAGGTCTTTATTGCAAACCCTGCGAATCGTTCTGGACCGAAACTCAGGCTGTTGACGGCAAATGCCCCGACTGCGGCAGACCCGTAACAAACGAGCGTGAAGAAGCTTATTTCTTCAAACTTTCGGCATATGCCGATAAGCTCCTCAAGTATTACGAAGACCATCCCGGTTTCATTGAACCCGTAAGCAGACAGAACGAAATGGTCAACAACTTCATCAAACCCGGTCTTCAGGACCTCTGCGTATCCCGTTCATCGTTCAAATGGGGCATTCCCGTACCCGTTAACGAGGACCACGTTATCTACGTATGGCTTGATGCGCTGACCAACTATATCACCGCTCTCGGCTACAATTCAGACGACGAAACACTCTATAATAAATTCTGGCCTGCAGACGTTCATCTTATCGGTAAGGATATCATCAGATTCCATACCATCTACTGGCCTGCATTCCTTATGTCGCTTGACCTCCCCCTCCCCGAAAAGGTTTACGGTCACGGCTGGGTGCTTCTTGAAGGCGGTAAAATGAGCAAATCCAAGGGCAACGTTGTTGACCCCGTTATTCTTGCGGAAAGATACGGCGTTGACGCTCTCCGTTATTACCTTCTCCGTGAAATTGCGTTCGGTTCGGACGGCATTTTCTCAAACGAAAACCTTATCAACAGAATCAATTCAGACCTTGCAAACGACCTCGGCAACCTTGTTTCGAGAACGGTTGCGATGGTTCAGAAATACTTCGGCGGAACGATTCCTGCCGAAAGAGAAGCGGGCGATTTTGACGCTGACCTCAAAGCTCTTGCTGCACAGACAAAGACTGATGCCGAGGCTGAACTCGATAAGCTCAATTTCTCCGTTGCTCTCACAAACATCTGGAAGTTCGTTTCAAGAACCAACAAATACATTGACGAAACCGCTCCCTGGGCGCTTGCAAAGGATGAATCAAAGCAGGCAAGGCTTGCCGAAGTTATGTATAACCTTTGCGAAAGCATAAGAATTATCTCTGTTCTTATTGCTCCCTTTATGCCCGAAACATCAGCAAAAATCAGAGCTCAGCTCGGCGTTGCCGCTGATTTTGAATGGAACGAATGCGGTGAATTCGGCAAGGAAGCAACGTATACCGTTGTTAAAGGCGATATCATCTTCCCCAGAATCGATCTTGAAAAGGAACTTGCCGAGCTTGAGGCTGCAAAGGCTGCCGCTGAACCCGTAAATCCCCTTAAGGAAGAGATTCAGGGCGTTGCAAGAATCGGCATTGACGATTTTGCAAAGGTTGACCTCAGAGTTGCAAAAATCACCGCTTGCGAACCCGTTAAAAAGGCGAAGAAACTTCTTAAACTCACTCTCGATGACGGCACGGGCGACCCCAGAACGGTTGCATCAGGCATCGCTCTTTACTATAAACCCGAAGAGCTTGTAGGCAAGAGCATAATTCTTGTTTCAAATCTCAAGCCCGCCGTTCTCTGCGGTGTTGAAAGCTGCGGAATGATTCTTGCGGCTGATGCAGGTGAAGATGTAAAGGTTATCTTTGTTGACGGCATCCCTGCAGGAAGTAAGGTAAGATAATGAATAAAAATATCTTTGACAGTCATGCACATTATGACAGCGAAGCGTTTGATGCAGACCGAAAAGAGCTTCTGAACGCCCTGCCCGAACAGGGCGTTTGCGGCATAATAAACTGTGCAAGCGATATGGCATCGTCGCTCACGAGCCTTGAACTTGCCGATGAATTCGGTTTTGTTTATGCTGCCTGCGGTGTTCATCCCCACGAAGCGGAAGGCTACAAAGACGGTTATATTTCCGTTCTGAAAAAACTCTGTGCAGAAGAAAAGTGCGTTGCGGTTGGCGAAATCGGGCTTGATTATCACTATGATTTTTCACCCCGTGATATTCAGAAAACCGTTTTTGAACAACAGCTTATTCTTGCAAAAGAGCTTGATTTACCCGTTATTATTCACGACAGAGAAGCTCACGAGGATACAATGAATCTTATCAAAAAATACAGACCCAAGGGTGTTGTTCACTGCTTTTCGGGGTCTGCCGAAATGGCGAAAGAGGTTTTGAAGCTCGGTATGTATATCGGTCTCGGCGGTGCGGTAACTTTTAAAAACGCACGCAAGCCGAGAGAGGTTGCGGAAATCGTGCCTGAGGACAGGCTTCTTATCGAAACGGATTGCCCGTATATGACACCCGTACCGTTCAGAGGACAAAGATGCGATTCATCGTTTATACCCTATACGGCAGACGTTCTTGCTCAGGTAAGAGGCGTTATGGCTGATGAAATTCTTAACCTTACCCGCAAAAATGCAAACACTCTTTTCGGATTGGAGCTTTAAAAATGTTTTTACACGAAAAAACTTACGATATTGATGAACTTGCAAGGCATAATCTGCATATTCACACGCGTTTTTCAGGCTGTGCCAAGCCCGAAATGATTGCAAGGGATATTGTCAAAACAGCCGAAGATGCAGGGCTTGAAATGATAGCTATGACAGACCATAACTACATAGACAGGCAGAATGCCGTTGCTCAGCAGAGATATGATATTCTCAGGGAAATTGCAGATTTGCAGACAAACGTTAAAATCTACGTCGGCGCAGAGCTTTCGGCATACGGCATCGGCAAATTTGCCGATGATATCGCTTGCGATAATTCGCTTGATTACAGGCTTTACACAACCAACCACTATCATCAGAAGTATTGGGAGCATCCGGAAGTCAAAACCCCCAGAGCGTATGCCGAGCATATGCTTGCGATTATAGACGGCGTTATCGAAAGCGGCAGAGCAGACTGCTTTGCTCACCCGTTTATGTCGGGCTATATACACGCATTCGACGATTTCAAAGACGTTACAAGGGCATTTACCGATAACGAACTCGGTGACATAATGGAAAAGGCGCACAAGCATGAAATCGCATGGGAAATCAACGTGCCTGCAGTTATGAAAGACCCCGAATTCCACAAACGCTATTTCAACATCGGCAAGGAAGTCGGCGTTGTTTTCAATATGGGTACGGATGCGCATCTGCTGTGCAACGTTGACCCGAAAAAATTCACTGACGAACTGAAAAAAATGCTTTATTAATCAAACGGAGCGCTTCATTTTACCGTGAAGCCGCTCCGTTTTTTGTTGTTACGCAAGTTGTATTCTCAGACAATTTAATATCGTTTTGTATAATTTTAAAAAACGCACCGCAAAATGCATTATTATTCGATAAATACCCATACAATATTTAGATATTTTTTAAGAATTATATTATTGAAATCACTTAAATTTTGTGTTACAATATTTGGAGTTTTGTTATGTGGAAAATTTAGTTTTATATATACTTGCTCAAGATTGAATTGGAGGAAAAAACGCTTTGAAGAACAACAAGAAATTCTACGACGTGAGAGAAATCAAAGACATCAGAGACCTTATTACCCAGAGCGCAAAACTTTACCCCGAAAGACCTGCTTTTGAAGTTAAAGACAGCAAAGGCGCACATTACGAAATCAAATACAAGCAGTACCTTGAAGAGATTCAGGCTCTTGGTACGGCACTTACGGATATGGGTCTTGCAGGCGAAAAAATCGCTGTCGCAGGCGACAACTGCTATGAATGGTGCCTTTCATATATGGCAACCGTTACGGGCGTAGGCGTTATCGTACCCATTGATAAAGAGCTTCTTTTTGACGATATCAATATGATTCTCAACGTTTCGGACGTAAAGCTTTTCTTCTGTGACAGAAAAATCGCAAAGAAACTCAACGAAAGAAAAGACGAGCTTAAGAAAGATCTCACCATCGTTATGATTCACACCAAGAAAGAAGAAGGTGTGCTTAACATCACAGACCTTGTTGAAAAGGGCAAGGAGCTTCTCAAAAGCGGCGATACTCGCTATCTTGATGCTGAAATCGACCCCAACGCAATGTGTTCGCTTCTTTTCACATCAGGCACAACAGGTATGTCAAAGGGCGTTATGCTCTGCCACAGAAACTTCTGCTATGAAGTTATGGCTGCAATGGGCGTTATCAAGATTTATCCCGAAGACTGCGGCATTTCGATGCTTCCTCTTCACCACACCTACGAAAGCACAATTATTCTTTTCTTCGCTCCCTATTGCGGCGCAAAGGTAACTTTCTGCGACGGCTTCAAGTACGTTCTCAAGAATATGAAGGAATTCAACCCCTCTGTTTTCGTTGCCGTTCCTCTTCTTCTTGAAACCGTTCACAGACGCCTTATGAAAGCGGTTGCCCAGAAGCCCCACGGTCTTACACTTTTCAAGGTGGGCAGTGTTCTTGTAAAGGCTGCTGCTAAGGTTGGCATTGACCTCAAAAAAGTATTCTTCAAAGAAATCATTGATACGTTCGGCGGCAATATGAGACTTATCATTTGCGGCGCCGCACCCATCAATCCTCAAATTCTCAAGGATTTCGAAGCTTTCGGCATTCAGATTATCTTCGGCTACGGTCTTACCGAATGCGCTCCCCTTGCAATTCTTAACCACGACAGACTCCACCTTGCGGAATCAGTCGGCGAAGTTATCCCCGGCAGCGAAGCAAAGATTCTTGACCCCGATGAAAACGGCGTTGGTGAAATCTGCGTTAAGGGCGATATGGTTATGCTCGGCTACTATAACAACCCCGAAGAAACCGCAAAGGTTATTGATAAAGACGGCTGGTTCCATACAGGCGACCTCGGCTATATGGATAAGAAAGGCTGCTTCTATATTTCGGGCAGATGCAAAAACGTTATCGTTACAAGCAACGGCAAAAACATCTATCCCGAAGAACTTGAATACCATCTCGGAACAGATATCAGAGTCGGCGAATCACTCGTTCTCGGTGATGAAAACGACAAGGGCGAAGTTATAGTCGGTGCAAGAACCTTCCCCAACTTTGAAGAACTCAGCGAACGCTACGGCAAGAAGGCTGACGAATTCAGCGACGAAGAGCTTCACACAATCTTCAAAGAGGTTGTTGACGGCGTAAACGCAAAGCTTCCTCCCTTCAAGAAGATTGTTTCATTCAAGGTAAGACGCACCGAATTCGTAAAAACAACAACCTCAAAGATTATGAGGCACAAAAACAACGATTAATCGCTACTGCACAAGCTTCGGTTTGTGCAGTTTTTTTATTGTATTATTGTAATTAATATGATATAATAATCTAAATAAAAAATCGGAGGGCTGTGCAATGAGCAACAAATTCAGCAAAATCGTCAGCGGATTAACTTTTTCAGGTATGGCAGTCTGCGCCGCATATACCGTTGCAGGCAATATTTTTGTTGAAAATATGCTGGGCAGAAACGGAATAAAAAATCTTATTGCGCAGGGCGGACTTTTGCCTTCTGAAGATACGGATTGCTTCTATCATTCCGAAGAAGCACTTAAAGGAATTGAATTTTACAGAAAGCATATATATAAAGACGCTTTCACTTTTGATAAATACAGCAAGTGCCTGCGCGCTCTTTATTACGAAAACGAGGGCAGCCATCTTTATGCAATTTCCTGCCACGGTTTCACGGGTGACCCGTCACAGAATAACATTTATGCAAGGCGATTTTATGAGATGGGCTACAACGTGCTTCTTCCATATCTCAGAGGTCACGGAAAAAGCGAACATTATTACTGCACGATGGGTTGGTATGACCGATTCGATATCGTTAATTGGATAAACTATATTGTTGATATGGACCCTGATGCAAAAATCGTTCTTCACGGTGCATCAATGGGCGCAGCAACGGTTATGAACGTAACGGGCGAAAAGCTTCCCGAAAACGTTATCTGCTGCATTGAGGACTGCGGATTCACATCCCTCAGAGAGCTGTATATTCATCAGCTGAAAGGTATGACAAAATTCCCGCCCGAGTTGTTGCTCAATCTTTTCAACCCTGCCGTTAAAAAAAGAGCAGGCTTTGATATAAACGAAAACAATCCCGTTATACAGGTCAGAAAATCAAAAACTCCCACCCTTTTCATTCACGGCGAAAAGGACACAACCGTGCCTCCCGCTATGGTATATCCCCTCTATAAAAACGCAGACTGCGAAAAAGAGATGCTGATCGTTGAGGGTGCAACCCATTGCGCTGCAGGTTACGTATACCCCGAAATTTATTGGAACGCAATCACAAAATTTATTGAAAAATATGCAGGTGAGAAAAAATGATAATGGGCGAATCAGCTGAAAACTATCTTGAAACTATACTCATTCTCAGCCAGAAAAAGAAAACCGTCCGTTCCGTTGATATTGCAACAGAACTCGGCTTTTCAAAACCCAGCGTATGCGTTGCAATGAGAAATCTCAGGGAACACGGATACATTACAACAGACGGTGACGGTTCAATCAGCCTCACCCCGTCGGGCCTTGAAATCGCCAACAACGTATATAACAGACACGAAATAATAACCAAGTGGCTTATCGGCATAGGCGTCAGCAAAGAGCAGGCGGCTGTTGATGCCTGCCGCATTGAACACGTTATCAGCCAGGAAAGCTTCGAATGTCTTTGCAAAAACGTTAACAAAGAATAATTCAGCACAGCGTGTGGTTAATCCATACGCTTTGTCTATTTTACATAAATAAAATCGGCATTCAAAACAATTTAGCGTAGTAAATCGCTAATTGACTAATACGATAAAGTATGATATACTGTCGTTATCATAAAAACCATAGGAGAATATTATGGAAGAATTTCTTGCAACAATGTCCAAAGAGGACAGCCTTACATATGAACTTTCAATGCTCTATAAGCAGTGGGGCTATAAAGAATACCGTATGGCAAAATTTGAAGAATACAGTTTTTACAGCGATAACAGAGATTTCCTTTCAAGCAAAGGCATTCTCGCTTTCAATAATTCGGACGGCAGACTCATGGCGCTCAAGCCGGATATTACTCTCTCAATCGTTAAAAACGCAAAGCTTTCAGACGCACTCACAAAGCTTTATTATAACGAAAGCGTTTTCAGAATGAGTGAAAGCTCAATGGACTATAAAGAAATCAAGCAGACGGGCGTGGAAGTACTTGGCAACATTGATGAATATCTTATCGCCGAAGTGCTCAGCCTTGCAGCAAAGAGCCTCAAAAAGATTGACAAGGATTTTGTTCTTTCCGTTTCTCATATGGCTTTTATCCCCTCTCTTCTTGCCGAGCTTGAAATCAGCGAAAACACAAAGAAAGATATTATCCGCTGTGTTAAGGGCAAGAATACTCACGATCTGCGTTCAATCTGCGAAAAAAGCGGTGTTTCGGCTGAAAAAACCGAGCTTCTTTCAAAGCTTGCAGGCATCAACGGCAAGTTTGATTCCGTTATCCCCGAACTTTATTCTCTTGCCTGCAACGATGAAATGAAATGCGCCTGCGCAGAGCTTGAATTCATTGCATCATCGCTCAAAAAAAGTCCCGTTGCAGACAGACTTTATATTGACCTTTCGGTGCTTAACAATACGGAGTATTATAACGGAATCATCTTCCAGGGTTACGTTGAAAAAGCGCCTTCGGCTGTGCTTTCGGGCGGCAGATACGATAAACTTGCAGGCAAGCTTCGTGAAAACACTCAGGCTATCGGCTTCGCGGTTTATCTTGATAATCTTAATCTCTACTATAAGAAAAAGCGTGAGTTTGATATTGATATCCTCATTCTTTTTGATTCGGCAGAAAGAAGCGAAGCTCTGCTTTCACTTGTTGAAAGCTTTGTTGATAAGGGCTTCTCGGTAAGAGTTGAGCATTCAATTCCCGAAGGCTACAAGGCAAAAACTGTTTATTCTTATGAAAACGGCGCACTCAGGGAGGTGACGGTATGCTGAATATAGCTTTGCCCAAAGGCAGACTCGGCGACAAGGTGTATGAACTTTTCGCATCAATCGGCTATGACTGCAGCGAAATCTACAGCGATAACCGTAAGCTTGTTTTTGAAAATAAAGAAAACGGTGTTCGTTATCTTCTTGTAAAGCCCTCCGACGTTGCTATTTATATTGCACACGGTGCGGCAGATATCGGCGTTGTCGGTAAAGACATCCTTGAAGAAGGCGATTTCGATATCTACGAACTTCTCGACCTCGGTCTCGGCAAATGCAATATGTGCGTTGCCGCCCCCAACGATTACGTTGAGGATTTTGACAGACCTCTCAGAGTTGCAACAAAATTTGTTAACATCGCAAAAAATTACTATATATCAATTAACCGTGAAATTGAGATAATCAAGCTCAACGGTTCAATCGAAATAGCTCCCCTTCTCGGTCTGACCGACGTTATCGTTGATATCGTTGAATCGGGAAAAACCCTCAAAGAAAACAACCTCAGAGTTTATGAGCAGATTATGCCCATCAGCGCAAGGCTGATTGCAAACAAATCGTCATATAAATTCAAGGGTGAAGATATTGACCGACTTATGGACAAGCTCAAAAAGGAGTTGGCGGAATGATTAAGATAATCAACATTGAAAATGCACAGAAATCAGATATTCTCACCCGTGATATAAAGCTTGAAAGCGGCGTTGAAGCAATCGTTGCGGATATTATCGCAAACGTAAAAGAAAACGGTGACAAAGCTCTCAAGGAATATGCGCTTAAGTTTGATAAGGCAGAAATTGAAAATCTTCGTGTTACGGCAGAAGAAATTGAAAAAGCATATGAAACCGAAGATAAAGAGTTTATCAGAACTCTTGAAATTGCAAAAAACAACATCGAAGCTTTTCATAAAAAACAGCTTCGCAGCGGTTTTGAAATAAACGAAGGCAACGGCATTGTTGCAGGTCAGAAGATTACTCCCATTGAAAAGGCCGGTCTTTACGTACCCGGCGGCACTGCAAGCTACCCCTCAACCGTTCTTATGAACGCCGTTCCCGCAAAAATCGCAGGCGTTAAAGAAATCGTTATGGTTACTCCTCCCGATAAAGAGGGCAACATTCCCTCGGCAATTCTCTGCGCAGCAAAGATTGCAGGCGTTGATACCATCATCAAAACAGGCGGCGCTCAGGCTGTTGCCGCCCTTGCATACGGCACCGAAAGCGTGCCGAAGGTTGACAAAATAGTAGGCCCCGGCAACGTATTCGTTGCCACCGCAAAAAGAATGCTCTACGGCCTTGTTGACATTGATATGATTGCAGGCCCGAGCGAAATTCTTGTTCTTGCAGACGGCACCTGCAACCCCGCTTACGTTGCGGCCGACCTTCTTTCTCAGGCTGAACACGATAAGCTTGCAAGCGCAGTTCTTGTTACAGACAGCAAAGAGCTTGCCTATGCGGTAAGCGAAGAACTCGAAAAGCAGATTCCCATGCTTCCCAGAGAAGAAATTGCAAGAACCTCAATCGACACAAACGGTAAAATCATCATTGCGGAAAATCTTGAACAGGGCGTTGAAATTGCAAACGAAATCGCCCCCGAACACCTCGAAGTCTGCGTTGACGATCCGTTTGCGCTCCTTGATAAAATCAAGAACGCAGGCTCAATTTTCCTTGGCAAAAACACCCCCGAAGCCCTCGGCGACTATCTTGCAGGCACAAACCACACTCTCCCCACGTCGGGAACGGCAAGATTCAGCTCTCCCCTTTCGGTTGACGATTTTGTTAAAAAATCGCAGTATATCTATTACACCGAAGAAGCGCTCGGCAAGGTCAAGGATAACATTGTTCTTTTCGCAAACCGCGAGGGTCTTCACGCTCACGGCAAGAGTGCGGCAATCAGATTTGAGAAATAAGGTGAACCCATGAGCAGATTTCTTTCGGATAACTATTCAAAGCTTGTTCCCTACGTACCGGGCGAACAGGTTAACGTTAAAGTAATAAAACTCAACACAAATGAATCTCCGTTCCCCCCTTCACCGAAAGTTAAGGAAGTTCTCAGCGAAAAAGTGATTGATAAACTCAATCTTTACTCTGACCCTGAGCTTAAGGAGCTTCGCATTGCCATTGCAGAGCAGTTCGGCGTAACGCCTGATATGGTGTTCTGCGGCAACGGTTCGGATGACGTTCTCGCATTTGCGATTATGGGATTCTGCGGTGCAGGCGGTAAGCTTTGCTGCCCCGAGATTTCATACGGATTTTATCCCGTATATGCCGATATCTTCGGCGTTGAGCTTGAACAAATTCCGCTTAAGGACGATTTTTCAATAGATGCAACCGACTACATCGGCAAAAACAAAAACATTGTTATCGCAAACCCCAATGCGCCGACGGGTCTTACCCTCACCTTTGATGAGGTTGAAAAAATCGTTGCTTCAAACCCCGATAACCTTGTTATTATGGACGAGGCATATATGGCATTCTGCGGCGAAAGCTGTATGGAGCTTGTCAAAAAATACGATAATCTTCTTGTCACAAGAACTTTTTCAAAGAGCCATTCGCTTGCAGGGCTGAGAGTCGGTTTCGGCATCGGTTCAAAGGAAATTATCGACGATCTCAACAAGCTCAAATATTCATTCAATCCCTATAACCTCAACACCCTTTCAATAAAAGCGGCTGCGGCAGCTATTGCGGATAACGAATATTATGACGATAAAATTGCAAAAATCGTTGCAACAAGAGAAAAAACTATTACACAGCTCAGAGAAATCGGCTTTGTTTGTACCGATTCAAAAGCGAATTTCATTTTTGCATCGAGCGATAAAATTGCCGCTTCTTCTCTTGCGGCAGAGCTTCGCAAAAAGGGAATTCTCGTCAGATACTTCAATAAAGCTAAAATTGACAACTATCTTCGCATAACAGTCGGCACGGATGAAGAAATGCAGACTCTTATCAATGCGATTAAGGAGATTTAAAATGAGAGAAGCTGAAATCAAAAGAAAGACTAACGAAACCGATATAGAGCTTTGGCTCAAGCTTGACGGCACGGGCAAAAACGAAATTGATACGGGCTGCGGCTTTCTTGACCATATGCTCGAGCTTTTTGCACGCCACGGCAGAATGGATTTAAAGGTGAAATGCGTCGGCGACACTCACGTTGACTATCATCACACCGTTGAAGACGTAGGCATTGTACTCGGTCAGGCGTTTGCAAAAGCGGTTGGCGAAAAAAGAGGAATTTCACGCTACGGCAGTATTCTTCTGCCTATGGATGAAACTCTCATTCTTGCAAGCATTGACATCAGCGGCAGAGCATATCTCAACTATGACGTCAATATTCCAACCCCTGCGGTCGGCGGTATGGATACAGAGCTTGTTGAAGAATTCTTCATCTCATTCGTGCGCAACAGCGATATCACTCTCCATATCAAGCAGCTTGAGGGCAAAAACAGCCATCATATCATAGAAGGCATTTTCAAGGCAGTTTCAAGAGCGCTCTGCAAGGCAGTTTTTGAAGACCTTACCCTCGGCGGCGAAATTCCCTCAACGAAAGGAATTTTATAATGATTGCAATAATTGACTACGGCTGCGGCAATCTTTTTTCGCTCTCGTCATCGCTCAGAAGCCTCGGCATTGAGTGCAAGATTACAGGCGACAAGGATGAAATTGCCTCGGCAGACAGAATAATTCTTCCCGGTGTTGGTGCATTCGGCGATGCGGCAAAAAAACTTCGTGAATGCGGTATGGTTGAGCTTCTGCGTTCGCTTGCAGAGGAAGGTAAGCCCATTCTCGGTATATGCCTCGGTATGCAGCTTCTTTTTGAGAGAAGCTTTGAATACGGCGCTCACGCAGGCTTAGGACTCATAAAAGGCTACGTAGGTCCTCTTGAAGGTCAGATTCCCGAGGATTTGAAAATCCCCCATATGGGCTGGAATAAGCTGAATTTGGCCAAGGCAGACCCGATTTTCAAATATATTGAACCCGGCGACTATATGTATTTCGTTCATTCATTCTATGCCAAAGGCTGCGTTGAAAACACACTCGCATTTGCCGAATACGGCGTGGCTGTGCCTGCTATCGTTAAAAGCGGCAGTGTTTACGGAATGCAGTTTCACCCCGAAAAAAGCGGTGCAAAGGGTCTTGCACTCTTGAAGGCATTCGCTGAAATATAAGGAGAAGTTTATGCAGATATTTCCGGCAACAGATATACTCGGCGGCAAGGTTGTGCGTCTGACAAAAGGCGACTACAATCAGGTTAAAATCTATGCAGATTCGCCTGCTGAAATGGCTCTTGAATTTATGAAGGACGGAGCAACAAATTTACATATGGTTGACCTCGCCGGCGCAAAAGACGGCACTCCCGTTAATTTTGATGCCATAAAAGAAGCCGCAAAAATCAAGGGGCTTTTCATCGAAGTCGGCGGCGGTATAAGAAATATGCAGAGAATTGAAGATTACCTTTCACTCGGCGTAAAGCGTGTTATTCTCGGCACCGCCGCTATCAGAAACTACCCCTTTGT
>JAZSBC010000142.1:0-3874 GCA_045602245.1 Acutalibacteraceae bacterium
ATCTTTTCAGCGAAGGCTCGCTGGATGTTTTCCTTGTTGTTTCTCTTGCGATGTTCTTCGCAATAGTTGTTGCAAAGCTCATCGGATGCTCATTGCCGATATTTGCAAAAATAGTGAAGCTCGACCCCGCACTCATGGCAGGCCCGATGATTGCCACCCTCGTTGATATCGTTACGCTTGTTATCTATTTCGCCCTTGCAAAGGCATTTTTGTTTTAAAAATAAGCACCCGACAAACCGTGGGGTGCTTTTTATTGACAACAGGAAATAATATATGATATTCTTTTATTGAGGTGATTGGTATGAAATGCAAATTCTGCGGCGCAAAAATCAAAAAATCGGACGAAATCTGTCCCGAATGCGGAAAATATACCTCTGAGCAGAATTTAACTGACGCTATGGGCAAATGCTTGAAAAAATTCAGCTGCAATGACAAACTTCCGCTTTTTATTTTTTGCCTTTTAATCAGTATTGCCGTTATTGCAATAACCGCCAAAAAGATATATATATTTGAAACTATAGACACTAAAAGTGTTTTATTAAGTGTTGCTTCGGGCATTTTTCTCTTTCCTCTTATGTTGTATTTGTGCCTGATAACCTGTAAAAGCTACATCTGCGTATGTGAAAAAGGCATTTACGGTGCCATTCCGTGGCCAAAAAAATTTATGCCTCAAAAATTCAAGTTTTATTATGACGATATAAAATCGGTAAAAAATGTCGTTGATTACCGTGGAAAAGGTGCCTACTTATGCACAATCACAATTTTACGTAAAAACGGAGAAGAAAATAAAATAACCTGCTTAAACAAGAAAAACAGCAAACTTTTTACCGATATGGCTCATCAAAGATTAGATAAACAAGATTAAAAAGGCTCTCACCTCACTGTTGTTTTATAAATCCGTTAAGGAGAGATGAATGATGAAATGCAATTTCTGCGGTGCAAAAATCAAAAAATCGGACGAAGTTTGTCCCGAATGCGGAAAATACGTTGCAACTCACAACGAAAAAGCGGTTGAAAACTGCGAGCCCGAACGTGAGCTCGGCAAAAACATAAAGTTTTTTGACACAAAGGCTTACGCAAGCAGAGTTCTGTATACCTTTGCTCCAATCGGAATTATCCCTGTCATTTTCGGCGGCGGACATTTATACAATACGTACCAAATATCGGAATATCTGACTGAAGATTATCTGAGTTTCAGTATAATGCGAGGCTGCGTTTTCGTGCTTCTCGGCTTGTTCATTATCGGCTTGAGCGTATGCAATTATTTTGCTATGCGCAAAAGCTTTGTCTGCGTCAACGAAAACGGCGTTTACGGCATAAAACCCAGATTTTTGATTCTGACCGAAAGATTCGAATATTTCTACAAAGACGTAAAAGATTTCAGCTGCCATATTCCGCCTGCGCAGTTCGGCTCGTCATATATAACCGTTAAAACCGACAAAAAGAAATACAGAATCAACTTTTTGCCGGGTGACGACGCAAGCTTTCTTGCCACCTATACCCGTGATAATATGCCGTAAAATCACAATCCGGAGATAAAAAGCCGTTCATCCTGCAGTGTGATTTATAAAAACTCAAAAAGTCAGATGTTTTTTAAAAAACACAGACCTTATGCCGTTTTGTTTCGTCTTACAGGTGAAAGGCAAAAAACAAAAACGGAGGTAAATAAAATGAAATGCGAAAACTGCGGTGCAAAAATAACAAATGACGAAAAAATCTGTCCCGAATGCGGCAACCCCTTAAAAACCGAACCTGTTCCCGAAGCAATTCTCAACGCAGACCCCGCCACGTCTGAAACTTTTATTTTCAGCGAGCATCTTCTCATTCCCACTCTGCTGAGATTCATCGGCGGAATAATCATCATACTTGTCATAATTTTTTCGTTCAGGGATATAAAATTTTACTTTATTCTCGAAAAAAGAATAATGTCGGCTTTGATTTGCGGCGTTCTTGCACTTTATCTGTTTTTCAGAGGTGTATCGGGTCTCGTTCAGGAGAAAAACTGCTTTGTCTGCATTACTCCGGAAAGAGTTTACGGCAAAATCCCCACCGGATTTTTCGGCGTTAAAGAAATTGATATCCCTTTGGCAGATATCATTTCCGTTAACGAAACCTATCTGCGTTACAGATTATTCTCAAGCAGAGACCTTAAAATCGTTACAAAACAGAACGAAATTGAAATCAATGCTTCGTCAGGCGAACTGCTGACCAAAATCGGTGAATCCCTTACAGATTATATGAAAAAATATAAATAAGTACATTTCACCAAAAAAGACCGTTTTTTGCGGTCTTTTTTGTTTTAGTAATCATTGACTTTAAGGCATATTTTGGGTATCATAATAGGGTAAAAATTTATAATGGCGGGAGTTTTGGATATGATGAAAAACACAGACAAAACAATGGAAAAAATCGTTGCCCTTTGCAAGGGCAGAGGCTTCATTTTTGCAGGCAGCGAAATCTACGGCGGCCTCGCAAACACATGGGACTACGGCCCCCTCGGTTCACGCATGAAAAACAACGTTAAGGATGCCTGGAGAAAGAGATTCATTCAGGAACGTAAAAACAGCTATGAAGTTGATGCGGATATCCTTATGCACCCCAGAGTATGGGAAGCAAGCGGCCACGTTGCAAGCTTCTCCGACCCTCTTCTTGACTGCAAAGAGTGCAAAAAGCGCCACAGAGCAGACAACCTTATTGACGATTTCAACCCCGATGCACACGCAGACGGCATGACAAAGGAAGAGATGTTTGAGTATATCAAGGCTCATTCAATCCCCTGCCCCAACTGCGGCAAGCACGATTTCACAGACATCAGAGAATTCAACCTGATGTTCCAGACTTTCAGAGGCGTTACCAACGACAGCAAAAACGTTATCTATCTCCGCCCCGAAAACGCACAGGGCGAATACGTTAACTATCTCAACGTTCAGAGAACAATGAGAGCAAAGCTTCCTTTCAGCATCGGTCAGATAGGTAAGGCTTTCAGAAACGAAATCACACCCGGTAACTTCACTTTCAGAACCATCGAGTTTGAACAGATGGAATTCCAGACCTTCTGCAAAGAGGGTACAGACACCGACCTTTACGAATATTTCAAGGAATACGGTCTCAAGTTCTATCAGGACCTCGGCATTGCTGCTGACAATCTCCGTTTCCACGACCACGAAAAGCTGGCTCACTATGCAAAGGCTGCCTGTGACATCGAATTCCTCTTCCCCTTCGGCTGGGGCGAAGTTAACGGCACACACAACAGAACCAACTTTGACCTTACAAGACATCAGGAATACAGCGGTCAGAAGATGGATTATCTTGACCCCGAAACCAACGAAAAATATATCCCCTTCATCATCGAATCAACCTACGGTCTTGACAGAACGGTTCTTGCCCTTCTCTGCGAAGCATATGACGAAGAGGTTATCGATGCTGAAAAGAACGACACAAGAGTTGTTCTTCACTTAAGCCCCGCCGTTGCTCCCTATAAGGCAGCCGTTCTTCCCCTTTCAAAGAAGCTTTCACCCGATGCCCTCAAGGTTTACGAAAAGCTCCAGAAGAAGTTCATGGTTGACTTTGACGAAACAGGCTCAATCGGCAAGAGATACCGCCGTGAGGACGAAATCGGCACTCCCATCTGCATCACATTTGACTTCGATTCGCTCGAAGACAACTGCGTAACAGTCCGTGACCGTGACACCATGCAGCAGGAAAGAATTTCAATCGATGCTCTCGAGGATTACATCGCAGCACGCATTGGCTTCTAATCACGTTTATAATTATTTCAATCATACAGAAAGGAACATGAGTTTTATGAAAGTTAATTTCACAGAAACCGTGCTCAGAGACGCAAACCAGTCCCTTATCGCAACAAGAATGCCCT
>JAZSBC010000143.1:0-22073 GCA_045602245.1 Acutalibacteraceae bacterium
CTACATCACTGTAGCGGATATATTTTTTACCATCTGTTTTCAACGTATTCACAAAATGAAAAAAGGTCTTTTATCTCAATTACGGTGCCGTCATCAAGGGTAACATCAGCATTCCACACGCCAAATACCTGATGGCAATTCATTCTGCCAACCTTAAAATCAACGTCGCTGTGGTTATCAAAAGTCGGTTTCATAGTCATATTGAATCTGCCGTCTTCGGAGATTATCTTCCATTCCTCAAGGAATCTGTCCTTGGGGAATTTTTCAACGTCAACAGCGCCGATTTTATGAATTTTTCCGTCATAAAAAAGGCAGGTTTCGGTTGCGTTTTCTTCGTTGCCTATTGCCCATGTAATCTCAAAGCCGAAAAGATGCTTTTTGCCGTTTTTATCGGTGATATACTGACTTCCGCTGCCCCAGTACCAGACCATATTATGAACCGTATTTACCCTGCCCCAGTCCATAACGCAAAAGGCATTTTCTTTTGAGAATTCATAAACATAATCGCCGAAAACAAGCTTGCCTTCGCAGGGCATACACATCTGCTTCGTTGTCATAAAATAACGCGTTTCATCTTCATCAAACGGAAAAACAGTTGTGATGCTTTCAAGCCCTTCGGGAATCTCCACGGTTATATTCACTTCAAGCGGTTTGCCCTTGCTTTTGCCCTTATACCACAGCGTTCTTTCTGTTTCTTTCGTATTGAAATCAAACTCGGTTTTGCCGATTTTATCCTTGAATCGGTTAGGCACGTCGCCTTTTGCCGGCGGCACGTGTTTGTTTGCGCCGATAAAATACTGAACGTGGTCAAAAATTATTTCGCCTGTTTTCAGGTCAACCATCTTTGCGCCGACGTAACCGCCGATATTGATATTTGCAAAGCTGAGGAGAATTTCTTTTTCGTCAACGATTATTGTGTGAAAATCCCACTCCTTGCGGCTTATCAGACCTTTTTTAACGTAATCTCTGTTATATTCAAAAACGTTCTTTCTTGCCCAGCCTTTTGCAAGAAGCTTGCCGTCGGGTGAAAGAAGAGGAGTCGGCTCGGTATACTCCCTCTGCTCCGATTTTTTGCTCCATTCGCTGAACGGTTTATATGTTCTCTTTAATTCTGCGCTCATAATATCCCTCTTTCAAAAGATATTATAAATTATTTTACCGAATTTTACAATATATATATACAAAACCGCATCGGACTATTGACATAAAAACAAATATGTGTTATCCTATTGAATGAAATTCAATAAACAAATTTGTTTATTTATGAAATAAATACGGGAGGGGGAAATATCCCGCTTCCCTGAAAGGAGGAGTCGGATGTATGCGCCAACGCCGTTTGGCATAATGCTCAAAGAAACGCGCGAAAAAGCCAAGCTTTCTCAGGGCGAGCTTGCAGACGTACTCGGCAAAACAGCCCAGTATATCAGCAACATCGAAAAAGGCAAAAATAATTCACCGCCCGATGACGGCGCTCTGCTTCAGCTAATCGGCAGGCTTTCGCTCTCGGAAGACGATGCGGCAAAATTCAGGCTCCTCGCTTATGCGGACAGAGGAATGCTGCCGCCGGAAATGTTCCGCTATATCTCAGACTCCCCCGCCCTCATCAATCTCATTGTCAGCGCAATGAACAATCAGCTCGGCGAAGAATATTGGGGCAAAATACTGAAAAAATCAACCTGACGAGAAAGGATAATCCATATGAGTAAAACTCCCGATTACGTAAAATACGCTGCTTCAATCGTTCCGAGTGAACGTCAGATAAAGTGGCAGGAAACCGAATTTTACGCATTTATGCATTTCGGCATCAACACGTTCACAAACTCCGAATGGGGCAACGGCAACGAAGACCCCGAGCTTTTCAATCCCGAAAAACTCGATTGCCGTCAGTGGGCAAAAGTTTGTCAGCTTGCAGGTATGAAAGGTCTTATTCTTACAGCGAAGCATCACGACGGATTCTGCCTTTGGCCGTCTGCGTATACCGATCACTGTGTGCGTTCAAGCAACTGGCGTGACGGCAAGGGCGACGTTGTTGCCGAATGTGCAAAAGCCTGCAAAGAATTCGGCCTTAAATTCGGAATATACGTTTCGCCCTGGGACAGACACGAGCCTACTTACGGTTCAGGCGAAGCATACAACAGATTCTTCAAAAATCAGCTTCGCGAACTGCTGACGGCATACGGCGAGCTTTTCTGTGTGTGGTTTGACGGTGCCTGCGGAGAAGGACCCAACGGCAAAGTTCAGGAATATGACTGGGAGGGTTACTATGAACTCATCCGTGAGCTTCAGCCGAATGCTGCGATAAGCATCAGCGGACCCGATGTGCGTTGGTGCGGAAACGAAGCAGGCGTATGCAGAAGCAGCGAATGGAGCGTTGTTCCGTATTGGCACTCAAACAGCGAGCTTATTGCCGCCGCAAGCCAGCACGACGTTTCAAAACCGCCAAAAAAAATAAATCCCACTGCCCTTGATCTGGGCAGCAGGAAGGCAATCAAAAAGTGCAATAAACTTATATGGTACCCTGCAGAGGTTGACGTTTCAATCAGAAAAGGCTGGTTCTATCATCCCGAAGAGGATTATTCGGTGAAACCTCTGTCAAAACTTATGGATATATACTATAAATCCGTCGGTTCAAACGCGAGCTTTCTTCTCAACGTTCCGCCCAACGCAGACGGCAAAATTGCCGAAAAAGAGGTTGAAACACTTCTTGCAATGGGCGCTCAGCTTGAAATTGATTTCAACGAAAACCTTGCGGAAGGCTCAATCATAACCGATAACCGCCACCTCGACGAAAAGCATACGGGTCAGATGGCACTCAGCTATGATGCCGAAGAATACTGGCATTCGGGTGATGACCCCGACGGCGCAGAGCTTGTTCTTGACCTCGGTGATGAATACGATATTGACAAAATCGTTCTCGGAGAGCATATAAGAACGGGTCAGCAGATTGAAAAATTCAGGCTTTACGCTCAGGTTAAGGGCAGGTGGAAAAAGGTTGGATCGGGAACAACAATCGGCTACAAGAAAATCTGCCGTTTTGACGAAATAAGGGTAAGATACTTCAAACTCGTTATCGACGAAGCAAGATGCTTTGCAACAATCTCAAAATTCGAGGCATATTAATCCGTCAATCCCATTCTTTCCAGATTTCGGGGCAATAGCCGACGGTTGCTTTCTTGCCGTTGCGGACTATTGGAGTTTTGAAAAGCTCACCGTGTTCAAGAAGCTTTTCTTCAACAGCTTCTTTGCTTGCAAGATACTTGATGAAATGCTTTTCGTAAGCCTTTGATTTTTCGTCAATCAACGCTTCCATTGAGCCGACTGCCGATTTGACACTCTGATATTCACCCTTGCTGAGATTCTTCTGAGTGAGGTCAACAAACTGGAACTTGATTCCTCTTTCTTTGAAATATCTTTGCGCTTTTTTGGTGTCAAAGCATTTATTTGTTCCGAAAATCTGTATATTCATAAAATTCCTCCGATAAATGGTAATGATATTATGGTAATAAAAATTCCGCCTCAAGTCAATAGAGCTATTGAAATTCTGCAAAACAACGGTCACTCGGCTTACGTTGTGGGCGGTGCGGTAAGAGATATGCTGATGGGCAAAACCGCACACGACTGGGATATAACGACAAGCGCCCTGCCGGAAGAAACCCTTGAATCGTTTTCGGAATTCAGAACAATCGAAACCGGTCTGAAACACGGCACGGTAACGGTTATCGTTGACGGTATGAGCCTTGAAATCACAACTTTCCGTATTGAAGGAGATTACTCCGATAACCGCCACCCTGACAAAGTTGATTTCACCGACAGAGTTGAAGATGACCTTTCAAGGCGCGATTTCACGGTTAATTCGATTGCATATTCTCCTCAGAAGGGTTTTGCGGACCCGTTTGACGGGCAGACGGATATTGAGAAAAAAATCATAAGATGCGTCGGTAATCCCGATAAACGCTTTGGCGAAGATGCTCTGCGCATTCTCCGCGCCCTGAGGTTTTCGGCAGTGCTGGGATTTGAAATTGAAAAAGATACCGCAGAAAGCATACGAAGAAACTATAGACTCCTGTCAAACATTTCGGTTGAACGGATTTTTGTTGAAATATCAAAGCTTTTGTGCGGTAAGGATGCGGGAAAAATACTTCGTGAATTTGAAGATGTTATCTTCTTTATTCTGCCCGAAATATCTCCGATGAAAAACTGCACGCAAAATCACGAACGGCACATTTTCGACGTATGGGGACACACGGTAAAAGCCGTTGAAAACATCGAACCCGTTTCAGAACTGCGCTTTGCAATGCTCTTTCACGATGCGGGGAAACCACATTGCAAAACAACGGATGAAAACGGAACGGACCACTTCTATTCACACGGAAAAATCAGCAAAAAAATCGCATATGATACGCTCACAAGGCTGAAAACTTCGGTTAAAATCAGAGAATCTGTTTGCAATCTTGTTGAATACCACGATTTTCTGCCTGATAAAATAAGCAAGAAAACTTATAAAAAATATATTTCTCTTCTCGGGATTGATACCGTGAAAAAACTCTTCAAAATAAGAGAAGCGGACGTTCTTGCGCAGAACCCTGAATTTCATACCGAAAGCCTTGCGGAAAACAAAACGGGGCTGAGGATACTTGAAGAAATTGAAAAAGAGACCGCTTGTTTCAAAATAAGCGACCTTGCAATAAACGGTGAAATGCTGATTAAACTCGGATTTACGCCGTCACCCGAAATGGGCAAAGTTCTTGAAACGTTGCTCGATGAAGTTATGGAAGAAAAAATTGAAAATAAAACAGACGCTCTCATTGAGAGAGCTTTGCAGATGAAGAACTGCAGGAAGGAATAAACTATGGAAACGGTAAAAATTGAAAATGCACAGGAATTTGACAGCTTTTTGCGTTCTCATCCCAAGGGACATATGATGCAGTCCTCATCATGGGGAAAGGTAAAAAAAGAATGGGAGTGGCGCGGATTTATCAGCCGTGACAAAAGCGGAAACATAAAGGGCGTCTGCGGTGTTCTGCTTCGCAAAATACCGATGACACCGTTCAAAATGATGTATGCACCCAGAGGACCCGTATGCGACCTCAACGATAAAGAAACCGTCAGGGAATTGCTTCTCGCAGTTAAGGAATACGGCATCAAAAACAAGGCATACACGTTCAAAATTGATACCGATACTCTTGCATCAAACAGCGAATATATCGATCTTCTTAAGGAACTCGGATTCACGTTCAAAGACCACAGCGCAGGTTTCGATACAATTCAGGCGCGCTATATTTTCAGGCTTGATATTGGCGGAAAAACCGAAGAAGAAGTTATGGCATCATTCCATCCGAAAACCCGATATAACACACGTCTTGCCGCAAGAAAAGGCGTAACAATCGAAATCAAGGGCGCTGAAGCCTGCGAAGAATTCCACGAGCTTATGCTTGTAACGGGCGAAAGAGATAACTTCGCAACCCGTGACACATCATATTTCAAAAGAATTATGGATGCATTCGGCGACGATGCAAGAATCTACTTTGCAAAATACGAGGGTAAAACCATAGCAGGCGCACTCAACGTTGTCTGCGGCGATAAAGAATGGTACGTTTACGGCGCAAGCTCAAACGAATACCGCAACGTTATGCCCAACTACCTTGTTCAGTGGGAAATGATAAGATGGGCTATAGAAAGAGGCTGCAAATACTACGATTTCAGAGGCGGCTATCCCGACGAAAACAATCCTCTGCACGGAATTTTCAAATTCAAGAAAGGCTTCTGCAATGATTATATGGAGCTTATGGGCGAGGCTGACCTTGTTATAAACAAATTCGGCTTCCACGCAGTCAATGCCGCACAGAAGCTTGCAAAATCAACCAGAGGCATAAGAGCAAAAATCATCAACAGAAAATAAGAACACTTCCACGGCAAAGATTTCTCTTTGACCGCTCAAATCCTCCATAAGATTCAGGGCAGTTCCGCCATCGGGACTGCCCCGAATCTTTTTTGTTGCTTTTTTATTCTGACGATGATAGAATAAATCCAAGGAGAGTGTTTGAGATGAATCTTGATATTATGATAAATGCAACCGACGAAAAGCCCCTCGAGAATCTTGCGGTAAACGGAGGGTTCACGTCAATCTTCCGTAAAATCGGAGTTGTGGGCGACAGCCTTTCTTCAGGCGAATTTGAAAGCCTTGATGAAAACGGAAGCAAAGGATATCACGATTATTTTGAATACTCATGGGGACAGAATCTTGCCCGTATGTGCGGCAGCACCTGCTACAATTTTTCAAGGGGCGGTATGACCGCAAAGGAATATTGCCAAAGCTTTGCGGATTCAATGCGTTATTGGGACCCTCAGTATGCCTGCCAATGCTATATAATCGCACTCGGAGTTAACGATATTCACAATCAGGGTCAGGATACAGGCAGCGTTGATGATATCTGCCGCGACGATTATTCAAAAAACGCAGATACTTTCACGGGCTGGTATGCGCAGATAATTCAGCGGCTTAAGAAAATTCAGCCGAGAGCAAAATTCTTTCTTATGACTATGCCCAAAGGAGAAGAACGCAGAATATCCGAAAAAACTCAGGCACACAGAAAAATCCTCTATGACCTTGCCGATTATTTTGACAACACCTACGTTATCGACCTTTATGAATACGGGCCCGTTTACGACGAAGAATTCAGGAAGAAATTCTTTATGGGCGGTCATATGAATCCTATGGGATACGTTCTTACCGCACACATCACGGCATCGTATATTGATTATATCATCCGTCACAATCCCGAAGATTTCAAAGAGGTAGGATATATCGGCACCGACCTTAAATACAGCGAATGAATTCACGGCAGGCTTATGCGTATTGCATAAGCCTTTTTTGTGAGTGTTTTTTGAATAAAAAGCGAATAACTCATATTATTGTTTACTTTTTTGTAATCTTTTTTTAATTGCTTTATTTATTATATAGTGATATAATAAAAAATGGAACATTATAAATTTCAGGGGGAAATTATGAAAAAATGTATAATTATAGGAGGCGGCCCTGCAGGTCTTACCGCAGGCTACGAACTCTTGAAAAAATCAGATGAATATGAGGTTATCATTCTTGAACAAAGCGAAACACTCGGCGGTATTTCAAGAACGGTAAAACACAACGGCAACAGAATGGATATCGGCGGTCACAGATTCTTTTCAAAAGATAAAAACGTTACCGATTTCTGGGCTGAGCTTATGCCCACTCAGGGCAAACCCTCGGTTGACGATAAAATTCTCGGCAGAGAAAAACCGCTTGTCAGCGGAGGACCCGACCCCGAAAAAGAGGACAGAGTTATGCTCATCCGCCGCAGAATTTCGAGAATATACTATCTCAACAAATTCTTCGATTATCCCATTTCGATGAAACCGCAGACGTTCATCAATATGGGTCTGCCCAGAACGGTCAAGGCAGGCTTCAGCTATCTCAAATCAACCGTTTCGAAGAAAGAGGAAACTTCTCTTGAAAACTTCTATATCAACCGCTTCGGCAAGGTGCTTTATTCAATGTTTTTTGAGGGCTATACCGAAAAACTCTGGGGAAGGCATCCGAGCGAAATTTCTGCCGATTGGGGCGCACAGCGAGTAAAGGGCCTCTCAATCCTTGCCGTTATCAAGGATATGTTCTCAAAGCTTGTTCCCAACAAAAACAGAAAGGTTGAAACCTCGCTTATTGAAGAATTCGTATATCCCAAATACGGCCCCGGTCAGCTTTGGGAAACAGTCGGCGACGAATTCGTCAAGATGGGCGGCAAAATTCTCTATAACAAAAAAGTTACCGATATCAATATTTCTGACGGCAGAGTAAACAGCGTTAAATGCGAAAACGGCGAAGAATTCAACGGCGACGTTTTCATTTCATCTATGCCCGTCAAAGACCTTGTTGCAGGTATGGGTAAAAACGTGCCTGCCGCACCTGCAGAAATCGCCGAAGGTCTGCCCTACAGAGATTTTGTAACCGTGGGTCTGCTTCTCAATAAGCTCAACCTCAAAAATGAAACCGACATAAAAACGCTCGGCAATATTGTTCCCGACTGTTGGATTTACGTTCAGGACGTAGGTGTTAAGCTCGGCAGAATTCAGATTTTCAACAACTGGTCGCCCTATCTTGTCAAAGACCCTCAGAACACCGTTTGGGTAGGTCTTGAATATTTCTGCGCAGAGGGCGATGACTTCTGGAATATGGATGAAAAAGCCTGCGTTGATTTTGCCGTTAACGAACTCAAAACAATGGGCGTTATAGATGCCGATGCAAAAGTGCTTGACAGCCACCGTGAAAAAGTGCAGAAGGCATATCCCGCTTATTTTGATACCTATGACCGTATCGATGAGCTTGTTGAATATCTCAACACTTTCGGCAATCTTTACTGCGTAGGCAGAAACGGTCAGCACAGATATAATAATATGGACCATTCAATGGCAACATCGTTTGAAGCCGTTTCCAATATCATAAGCGGCAAGCAGACAAAGGAAAACATCTGGAGCGTTAACACGGAAGCCGAATATCACGAGGAGAGCTCTGATGAAAACAAGAATTAAAGCTGTTCTTCCCGTAATAGTGATATGCATAGTATCGCTTGCGGCAGAGTTTATGCTTTCAAATTTCGTATGGTTTTCTTACGTTGCAGGCAAAGATGAAGTAAAGGATTATATTCCTTCAAACTTTACGGAAAAGAGCATTTCGGAAACCGACAAAAGCTTTGCGATTGACGGACTTGATTTTCCGATTAACTCCGTCAGCTATACCGTTAAGGCAAATGACCCCGAGGAATATAACAGGTATATTACGTCGGCGTATTATATTGCTGACGAAAACAGCACAAAATCCGCAGCTCTTGCCAAAAGAGAAAAAATCTCCGTCGGCGCTGAAAGCCACCGTGTTACCGATTATATCAGCTCATACGGAAACGCAACCTATCTTGACGTTTCGTTTGAAGACGTAAAAGCGGATTTCACCGTAACGGAGCTGGTTATAAATCCGTCATACAAAATCAGCTTTGATTTCTTGAGGTTTGCAGTTGTCTTCACTGCCGTTTTTCTTGCGTACACAATAAAGAAAAAGAAAGCCGTCAGCACAGCAATAAAAAACCTGAATTTTTCGGAAGCATCAACGGTTGCGCTCACGGTCTGCATTTTCATGTCGGCTTTTACGCTTTTATTATGCCTGACCGAAGGTCTGAAACTTTATTATCCGTATCCGCTTGAGGATAAAATTGAATCATATTCGCCGTATATTCAGCAATTCGATGCTTTTATGAAAGGTCAGTTTCATATTGACGTTCAGCCCTCGGCAGAATTGCTTGCTCTTGAAAACCCCTACAGCCCGAGCGAAAGGCACGGCATTCAGCTTATGTTTGACAGAGCGTTTTTCGAGGGCAGATACTATTCATATTTCGGAATTGCGCCCATAATCACGGTTTATCTGCCGTTATATCTGATGTCCGGAATCATACCGGGCGACAGCATCGTTATGGGTATTTTCTCGGTAATAACGGCGATTTTTCTTCCCCTTGCAGTTATTGAATGGGTTAAAATCAGAGGCAAAAATCCGCCGTGGATTGCGGCAGTCTGCGCAATCGGAACGTATTTTGCAAGTATGGTCACGGTTGTTCAGCGAGGCAGAGCCGCATTTTACTATATTGCAAGCATTGCGGCAATGGCATTCCTTTCGGCATTTTTATTCTTTATCCTCAAAGCGATAAAGAGCAACAAAAAAACCGTGAAAGTAATGTGTATGCTGCTTGCAGGAACAAGTTTTGCGTTAGCTTTTCTTTCGAGAATAAATTCGGTTCTCCCCGTTGCGTTTGCAATTTTGGGATTTATCATAATATATGCCGTAAAATCTGTAAAAAGCAAAAAAATCCCGCCGTTTATCGGCGAAATGACGGCACTCGGTCTGCCCGTTATTGCAGCTGTTATATTCACTTTGTGGTATAACAACGCACGTTTCGGCAGCCCGCTTCAGTTCGGCACAGACTATCAGCTCACCGTTGCAAACCCGTCGAAATACGAGTTTTTCGCAGGAGGCGCAGCTCACGCAATATTCCACTATTTTCTTCAGCCGTTTGTTCCTAATGAATTTTTCCCTTATATCGGGCTTGGGCTTACTCGCATTTCAGACTACGGCAAAGCGATTTATATAGACGCAAATTTCGGCATATTTGCCGTTCCGTTTATGCTGTCACTTTTCCTCAGCCCTATACTGTTCAAAAACAAAAGCATTCCGAAAAGCCTGAAATTTATTCTTGCTTTATCGCTTGTTTCGTTGCCCGTAACCGCTTTTGCGAACTTCTGCCTCGGCGGAGTGATATTCAGGTATACAACGGATATTACGTTCTTCGCGGCGTTTATTTCAGCGGTTATCCTGCTTGAATTCTGCGCTCTTATGCACGAAAAACACGGCGAAGATTTCGGGCATACGGTAAAAAAATGTATTGCGGCTCTTACTGCGGTTACGGCTGTAATTGTTTTTGCGGTATCTGTCAGCGTTAATATCAATCTTTCTCATTATGACCCCGATATTTATATGGCAATTAAAGATTTCTTTGTATTCTGGAGTTAAGATATGTTTGTTGATATTTTGAAATTAAAGAAAACTGTTTCTTATGCTGCGGCAACGTTCTTTTTCGTTGTATCGTTAACGGGTGTGTTCTATTATATTATCTATCCCTCGGGTGCATTCTTCCACTCCGATTGCACCGACACCATTCTCTGGGCGCAGGCAAGCTATGACGGCGGCACGCTTTTCAACCCCGATTTCGGCTACGCGGCAATGCTCCCGTTCGGAGGAACGATGCTGATGATTCCGTTCATCGGAATTTTCGGCGTTTCGATGACAACCCACCATATCGGAATGGTGCTGTTTACACTGCTGTTTTTTGCTTCAGCGCTGTATCTCTGCAGAAGCCTTAAGTTCTCTTTCCCCTTGTCGCTGACAGCCGTCGGCACACTTGCGGCAGTGCTTTGCTCATCTGAAAAACTCAGAGAAATATTCTATGAACACGTTATTTATTACAGCATTTGCGTTTTCATAATCTGCGTTATGCTCGCTTTGTTTCTCAAATTCAGAGAAAGCCTTGAAAAAAACAACGTAACAAAGCTGATAATCATCACCTTTGCGGCGGTTATTTTCACCGCTTGTGCATCGCTCGACGGTATGCAGGTTATCGCAATGGGTGTTGCGCCCGTTCTTATAGCGGCGGTTATTGAAGTTTTTTTCAGCAAAGAAAAGCTTCTTTCAAAAAGCAACAGAAGCTCGCTGTATTTCTGCATCATAGGCGGCGCTTCCGTTCTTCTCGGTATGTTTCTTCTTTCGGCGCTTGACAACGGCGTTTCGGCAGGCTATGCGGGAGCTTATTCGGGCTATTCGAATATGAACGAATGGCTTCCCAATCTTTTCAAATTCCCCGAGCATTGGTTCAGCCTTTTCGGCGTTGACGCTCACTACGGTATGTCACTGTTCTCACCCGAATCAATCGTCAATATGGTTCGCATCGCAACAGCCGTTATGATTGCCGCAGTTCCTTTTGTTGCACTTGTTTTCTATAAGAAATTTGATTTTGGCTCAAAAATTCTTATCCTCGCTCATTTTTCAATGACCGCAGTTATAATGTTCGGTTATGTTTTCGGAATACTTTCCGCCGCAAACTGGCGTCTGAGCCCCATCATCTGCACAGGTCTTCTCGTCTGCTTCGCGGCATTCAGATGCGCAAAAGACTACGTTGTGCCAAGAAGAATTGCGGCGGTTATGACGTGTATTCTTATTCTTATGAGCGCCGTTTCGTTCAAAGCCGTTGCCGAAATGGATAAAAACGGCATTGAAAACAACGAAAAATACGAAACAATCCAGTACCTTAAAGAGAACAATCTCAACTACGGCTATGCAACCTTCTGGAATTCCCAGACAATAACCGTGCTTTCGGATTCCGAGGTCAGGACCGCCAACGTAGACGTTAACGAAAACGGAATCGCCCCCTGCCCGTACCAGGCAAACCAAAACTGGTTCAAGCCTCAGGAGGGTGTTGACAGATACTTTGTTCTTCTTTCAGATTCAGAGGTCAATACTCTTATGGCAACGGATGACTGGAATTATTTCGAATCATCGGACGTTGAAAAACTTGAAACGGATAATTACGTTATCTACGTGTTCAACTCAACAGACTTTCTGCATTGATTATCAACCAATAAATATTGCTCAGAGGCGGTGGCGCAATGCTTGCCGCCTTTTCTGTTGCATTTTTTATTTTTATCAGAATGTCAGAAACATTAACCGCATTCTCATACAGCTCTTCGTCCGATGAACTTACAACCGCAACCGCATTTTCACTGCCAAGGCTTATTCTTCTTGCGTTTTCATCGGCAACAAAAATACAGGCTGTAACGGAAGTTACGCTCAAACAAATCATCACCGCAATGGCGTATGCTCTTAATATTTTCATTTTTACTCCTTTGCATATTCGTCCATAAGCGAGGCAAGCGCAACGGCGAGCATTCTGCCCGAATAGCAGGCTTCTTCAAGCGTGTTTGCTTCGCTTCCCATTTCGATAAGCAGGCTGAAACGGGTCATATCCATATTATATTTCCTTTGTGAAAACAAAACGGGACGCATCAGCCCGGGAAACATCGTTTCGCATTTTTTCTGAAGCTGAAGCGCAAACCGAAGATTATATTCCCAATCGGGGAAATCCTCAACCTTCCCCTCTTCCGCGCCCGTAATTATCATCAGCTGTGCCGCTTTTTTACCGTTTATTTCGCTTGTGAATTTCAGCTTATCGCCGTTTGTCTGGGTCACGGAATCTCTGTGGATATCAAGCACGATTTGAATTTCGGGATGCTCCTTGAGATGTTTCTCAACGGTTTTTCTTGAACTCGGATATGAATCGTTATAGCTGTCGTCGTGAATTGTTTTATCGTGTATTACAGTATACCCCGCGGCGGTCAGATAATCCGCAATTTCCGTTCCGACCCTGACGATATTCCGATTTTCATCGTTGCTTCTCGCAACGTAATCCTGCGCATACCAATTTCTCTCAATCATTTCATAGCCCTCCGAAGTATGGCTGTGAAAAATCAGCACTGCGGGTTTTGATTTATTGATTGAAAGCTCAAGCGGTGAAGAAAGAACGCTCTCAATATTGAGCGATTTTGTTTCGGTTGTGTTTTTTACACAAACGTTGCCGAAAATATCCGTTGCGCCCTTTTTGGTATATGTAACTGATTTTATATCTCCGTCTTTTTTATCGTTTGCAAAAAGCTTGCTGTATTTCTCAATAAGAGCAACAATATCTGAGGGAGTTTTTGTTATATCCGATTTTGTTGAAACAGAAGAAACGGTAACCTGCGCTGTTGATTCGGCTGTTGTTTGGGTTGCATCGGGTATAATCACCGTATGGGTCTGAACCTTATCGCCTGCGTTAAACATTGCTTTCGCCACGGTAAGCGACACCTTGCCTGCCGAATTTGTAAAAAGCACAGATACAACCAATAAAAGAGCAACAACAACGGTTATAATTTCGGGCAACTTGTCTTTTTCTGAATGATTTTTCATAAAATTTACTCCTTTTTATTACCTTCTGTTTATATATATGCTTGTTTATGCTTTTTATTTGTTATCCGAAGGCGATTTTGTAACCGTTTTGTAACTCTTTTGTAATTTAAAAAGGTAGTAAACCTGAAATTTTTATAGTATAATAACAACACAATCGCTTTGCAGAAGTGCGACTGCAGAGCGACCTCCCCATCCATCCTTTCATTTTTTGACAAAACAAAAAGAACGGCTGTTTCAATACGAAACAGCCGTTCTTAACTTTTATTTGATTATTTAAGATCGCCGCCTACAGAGCCGTCCCAGGTGTCAACGGTCTGTGCTTTCATTTCTTCTTCGTCAAACCAACGTGTGGTAACAGCCTTTGTTTCTGTGTAGAAACGGAAGCCGTCCTTACCGAGGCAGTGAAGATCGCCGAAGAATGACTGCTTATGGCCTGTGAAGGGGAAAACGCCTACGGGTACGGGAATACCAACGTTAACGCCTACCATACCGCCGTCTGTTCTCTTTGCGAATTCTCTTGCATAGTAACCGCTCTGTGTGAAGATAACCGAGCCGTTGGCAAAGGGATTTGCATTCATAACTGCAAGACCTTCTTCAAAGTCCTTTACTCTCTTAACGCAGAGAACTGGTCCGAAGATTTCTCTCTGACCGACGGTCATATCTTCCGTAACGTGGTCAAAGATTGTGGGGCCTACGTAGAAGCCGTTTTCGTAGCCGGGAACAACGGGGTTTCTGCCGTCAAGAACAAGCTCTGCGCCCTCTTCGATGCCTTTTTCAATCCACTTGAGAATGGACTGTCTGTGAGCCTCTGTAACAACGGGACCGAGAGTTGATTCTTTATCATAAGCGGGGCCGAGCTTAAGCTCTTTTGCAAACTTAACGAGATAGCCCACAAGCTCATCTGCGATGCTTTCCTGAGCAACGATAACGGGAAGTGCCATACATCTTTCGCCTGCGCAGCCGAATGATGAGTTGATAATACCTCTTGCGCTTCTCTCAAGAGCTGCATCTTCAAGAACAAGGCCGTGGTTTTTAGCTTCGCAAAGAGCCTGAACTCTCTTACCGTTCGCAGCCGCTCTTGAATAAATATGAAGACCTACGCTTGTTGAACCGACAAACGTAATGCCCTTAATATCGGGGTGATCCATAAAGATTTCCGCTTCGTTTCTTGAGCAGGTAACGATATTGATAACGCCGTCGGGAAGACCTGCTTCCTGCCAGAGTTCTGCCAATCTCATACAAGTCATGGGAGTCATTGATGCTGCTTTGAGAACGATTGTGTTACCGCAGACAATGCAGAGGGGTGACATCCAGCCCATGGGAATCATACCGGGGAAGTTGAAGGGAACAATGCCTGCGAAAACGCCTACGGGTTCTCTGTAAAGAGTTGTATCGTAGCCTGACGAAGTATCTCTCATGCTTTCGCCCATAAGAAGCGAGGGTGCAGAGCAAGCAAGCTCAACGGGTTCTTTAACCTTAAGTATATCGCCCTTTGCTTCGCTCCATACTTTGCCGTGTTCTCTTGCACAGATTTCTGTAAGCTCATCCATATGCTCTTCAAGAAGCTCACGGAATTTGAAAACAATCTGAACTCTCTTCATAACGGGCACGTTTGACCAGGATTTGAATGCTTCTTTAGCGCAAGCGATTGCTTCGTTAACTTCGTCCTTTGTGCAGCAGGGAGTCTGTGCGATAACTTCACCCGTGCTGGGATTATAAACATCCATATATTTTTCGCAGGAAGAATCAAGCCATTTGCCGCCTGCAAAATACTTGAGCTTTTTAACAGCCATTTTGAAACACTCCATTCAAAAATTTTATTATCAAGTTATTTTATAATTTTTAGAAGGATATGTCAATAATACAATGAATAAAAATGATTTTCGAAACAAAACTAATTTAAAAACAACAATAAATGAGGTTGAGTTTATGGCGATTACAAACGGTGAATACGGCAAAATGGCAAAAAAAGCCTCACCGCCGAGCAAGAAAGTAAAAAACGGACTGCTGGCTTTTCTGACGGGCGGAATCATCTGCGCATCCAGCGAAGGGCTGATTACCGTTCTTGAAAAAATCGGCACGGATGCAGACGATATAAAAGCGATTATCCCCGTTACGCTTATTGTTATCACTTCGATTCTGACGTCCCTCGGAGTTTTTGATAAAATCGCATACTTCGCAGGTGCAGGGACTGTTGTGCCCATAACGGGCTTTGCAAACTCGATTGTATCCGCCGCAATGGAGCATAGGTCGGAGGGCAGAATCCTCGGCACGGGCGCGAATATGTTCAAAATCGCAGGCCCCGTACTCGCCTACGGCTCGTTTGCAACCGTAATCTACGGTATTATTTATTATATATTTTTGAGATGACTTCTGCCTTCTACGTTAGGGAAGGCTTATGAATTTCACAAAAAGACCAAATGTGATTTTGAATTGTATTATATAATGAGGAGCAAATTGATTTAAACTTTACATTTTAATTTGAATATGATAAAATAATGTCACCACACAAAACTGAAGAATACCTGCAGCAGAAGTCGCACAAGCTATTTAGGCAAAAGTGCAGACTTCTATTTCGCGTACTCTGTTGTAGGTAGTGAAAAGTTTTGTGTGGTAGCAAACGAGGGTCTGCGTTTTTCGGTGTGTGTATCTTCGGATGCACACACTTTTTTTATTGTCAAATGCAACAAAACGACATAGATATATTTGGTTAAAACAGAGAAAAGTTAAAAACCCTAACATTTATTGCGTAACATTTTGCGATTTTTGTCATATATCTATAGGAACAAAGAACAAGGAAATATTTTTCGTTCATTAAAAATACTCAAAAAAAGATGAAAGAAGGAGATTCCGATGGGTTGATTAAAAGTAATTCCAGCAAAAACTCAAACTGCAAAATTAAAATCGGAGGTAAAACAGAATGAAAAAAACATTTAAAAAAATCTTATCATTTACTCTTGCAACCATTCTGATTTTCGGAATATGCACCATTGCATTTGCTAAAAATCAGACAAGCGTACCTGAGGGATATATCGGTATCTACACCGCCGAGGATTTAAATAATATTCGCAATAGTCTTTCGGGTAAATATATTCTTATGAATGATATTGACTTATCTGTCTATGAAAACTGGGTTCCCATTGGTACAAGTGAAACTCCGTTTAATGGAACACTTGATGGAAACTCGTTTACGGTAAAAAACATCAGTATTTCAAAGATTGAAGGCGAAAACCCATCCGTGGGTCTGTTTGGAACTGTAGCAAACTCACAGATTAAAGATACTACAGTCATCGGTCAAATTAATGTTGATAATGATAACGGAATAAGAGCTGGCTTGATTTGTGGTGAAGCATATAATTCCGTTATAACCAACTGTAAAGCATACGGCAAGGTTGAAGTGACAACAAAAGCAGGTGTTTGGGTAGGTGGAATAACAGGTTATTTGTCTACATACTCAAATACCGATGAAGTAAAAGGGTGTAAAATAGAATTTTGTCAAAATAACGCTTCGGTAACAGTAAACGGAGTTTGCAGCTATGATACCAACGGCATAAATTATTTTGTTGGTGGCATAGCAGGTCTTTCAGAAGGCACGATTACTAAAAGCTCAAACCACGCAGATGTTACGTCTATAGGCAGCAATGGCGGTTATGACTATTTTTACACTCTTGCAGGCGGCATTTGCGGTAATTCAAATGGTGAAACAGACAACTGCTATAACAAAGGAAGCATCAGTTCTGTTGGTACTAAATATGTTTTTGCGGGTGGAATATCAGGTCATTGGTATCAGTTTGGTGATGTATTTAATTGCTATAATATCGGAAAAGTAAATGCAGAAGTGAAAGATGCTGTGGATGATTATAATCTTTCAGCAGAGGGTGGGATTATTGGCGAAATAGAACCTCTTTGGATTCTTGATTCGGAGGATTCGTCCCAAAATTCAGTAAGTGTATATGACTGTTATTATCTTGATAATGTTGAAAATGCTTTTGGTGATGTTTCCCCGCAAAATTCAATTAATGTAAAATCGCTTACTACAGAAGAAATCCAAAAACAGTCTTCATTTGAAGGTTTTGATTTTGAGAATGTTTGGAAAATGTCTGTAACTGAAAACAGACCTGTTTTGCAAAATGAACCGAGTGTCATTGTTGTTGAGATTGAAACAAAAACAGGTAAACCTGCTAAGTTGAAAGATGTAGATAAAAACAAAATTCTTTCTTGGAGTTCATCAAACAAGAAAATTGCTGTAATAAACGATAATGGTGATATTAAAGGGTTGTCAGCAGGGGCAACAGACATAATTATTACTATGAATGATGGAACCGTTATACAATGCAATGTTACAGTAGAATTTTCTCTGTTTTGGTGGATGATAAACTTATTGTTCGGTTGGTTAAAATAAATTAATTTGAGGTGAGAAAGGACATGAAAACTAAAAAGATTTTATCATTAATGTTGGCTTTTATAGTATTAGTTTTAAATGTTAGTTTAATGGCATATGGCACCGAAGAAGAAATTACAAAAACCGCAACTGAGTTTTCTGATGAATTAGAGTCATTTCTTATAGATAATTCTCAATACTCATCAACGACAGAAACTCCTGATAGCGGAGAAACAGAAGATGACACAATTATTAATACTAATAGACTTATTGTTTCAACTGATTCAAACGAACCGATTGAAAATACTTGTGGTGCAGTCGGATGTCTTGAAGGCTTTAATAATTGGCATATTTTGCAATATGCTTGCGAGGATGATACTGCCGCCGCTTATAAGTATTATTCATCACAAGACTATGTTAATTATGTTGAACTTGATGAAATAATTAAGTTTGAAGAGGAAGAAACAAGTGAGGATATAGTAGAAACTTATTCTTCAGATTCTACGGCTTTAAGTTGGGGCGCAGATAGGGTTGAATCGGTTAGTGCAATAAATATGATAAAAAAAGCAAAATTGGGTTCGCAAACTATCGTTGCGATTATAGATTCAGGAGTTGATGCAAGTCATGAATTTTTTATAGATGAATCATCAAAAACAAACAGAATATTGAAAGGTAACCGACCAAAAGACAATGCTCCGGATCCAAAACAATCAAATTACAGTCATGGAACTATAGTAGCGGGAGTAATTGTTGATAACACTCCATCAAACATAAAAATAAAATCTTATAACTTCTACTATTATAATAACGGAACAACATCAACTTTGGCAACAGAAATTTCAGCAGCAACAGATGACAAAATTGGTGTAGACGTTATAAATATGAGTTTAGGGAACTACGCGAAAAAACAATCAGTAGAAGAAGCTGTAGAAAAAGCAATAGAAAAAGGGATAGTAATAGTAGCATCTGCTGGGAATGACGGTGTAGATGCATATAATCATTACCCGTCGAACTACCCTGATGTAATTTCCGTTGCCGCATTTAATTCCTCTAATGAGCCTTGGTCTAATCCTTCAAAAGGAACGAAGACAAACTATGGTGAATCTATTGATATCTCAGCACCAGGTTCTTCAATTAAAACCACCCTCCCTGGTGGCGGTTATGGGACCAATGGAGGCACCTCAATGGCAACACCGTTTGTTGCAGCTGCGGCGGCTATTCTTAAATCTACAAACAAAAATTTATCTCCTGCAAGAATCTGCGAAATACTGACTGCATCTGCATACAAACCAAGTGGATGGGCAAATAATTACGCGTCTAAATACGGCGCAGGAATAGTAAATTTCAAAAACATGCTTAAGCATGTGACTATGCCCAAACCAACAATAACCCTTGGTAGCAATGATAAAATTTCGATAACATCAGCAGCAGGGAGTAATGCAACATACTATTACACAACCAACGGAAATGACCCTACTACAAGCAACACAAAATATACAAAGAGTTTTTCCGTTCCGTCAGGTGCAAAATCAATAAAAGCCATTGCTGTCGTTGATGATACAATCACAAGCTCAGTTGCTGAATTCCCAATTCAAGCCCATATTTATGTTGATGATATATACTATAAACAAAAGAAACCATTAGATTTACCTGATGATGCTAAAAATGTTAAGTATTCTGTTGATAATAAAGATATTGTCGTGATAGAAGAAGGAAAAGTTCATGCCTTAAAAACCGGACAAGCTATTGTTACCGTAACTATGAATGCAAACAGAATATACTATTATCATGTTAATGTCGGATATGCCTGGTGGCAGCATATTATAATTTATTTGTTTTTTGGTTTCTTATGGTATATTTAAAACTTAATTGATTTTGAACGGCTGAGGTTTCAGCCGTTCTTTTTTGTGTTCAATCATTTACTTTTTTGTCGGATTATGTTAGAATATTTTTCAATCAAGGTGATTGGGAGTGTTCAAATATGAATTTTCTGGAAGAAAGAATTATAAAAGACGGTGTTGTTAAAGCAGGAAACGTTCTTAAGGTTGACAGTTTTCTGAATCATCAGATGGATATTTCCCTTATGGAAGAAATCGGGCGCGAATTCAAGCGCCGTTTTGCCGATAAAAAAGTTACAAAAGTTATAACCATAGAAGCTTCGGGAATAGGCATTGCGGCATTCGTTGCCAAGGAATTCGGAGTGCCTATGATATTCGCAAAAAAATCAAAATCAATCAACATTGACGGCGATATGTTTGTTGCGGAAGTTGAATCGTTTACACACAAAAACAAAAATCAGGTTATTGTTTCCAAAAGATTTCTTCACGAAGACGACCGCGTTCTGATTATCGACGATTTCCTTGCAAACGGCTGTGCTCTTCAGGGGCTTATCTCCATTGCCGAATCCGCAGGCGCAACGGTTGAGGGCTGCGGAATCGTTATTGAAAAAGGTTTTCAGTTCGGCGGCAGAGCAATCAGAAATATGGGTTATCACCTTGAATCCCTCGCTATCGTTGATGCAATGGATTGCGAAACGGGCGAAATCACGTTCAGAGAGCAGAAATAAACAAAACAGGCTTATACGGATTCCGTACAAGCCTGTTATTTTATTATTTGCTGAACATTCTCACAAGATTATCAATCAACGTGTAAACAAGACCGACAAACTCAATGGGTTTGTAAATAATTCTCTTGAAGATATTTTTAAATGAATTTTCTTCGAATCCCTTGGTTTTAACAATCGAAATTGTATCAACAAGTTCGCTGTTATCTGCTCTTCTTGTTTCAACGGTCATTGTGTCGCCTTCAAACTCAAGGGTTGTATAAGTTACAACGCCCTCTTCCTGATAGTTGAATGCAAGATGCTCTGCGGTTACGTCATAAACAAGAGGATTGTTCATTGAATTCGAATTGAGATAGATAATTCCTTCGGGGTCGGTATAAGTTTTTCCGCCCTCTGCAGTTGCAACAACCTTATTGCTCTCCATAAAATGTGAGCGTCCCTGAGAATGGGTGTGACCCGTGATTACAAAATCAAGGTCATAGCTTTCAAAAATGGGAGCAAAAATATTCTTGAGAAGAATTTCGGTTTCCATATCGCCGATTGAATCGCCTGCACCGTAAATACCGTGATGCACAACGCCGATTCTCCACTTTGCATCGGGGTTAAGCTTTATTGCTTCCTTGGTCATTGCAAGATGATCGGGAGCATTACCCGTTGTTGAATCGTAGAAAAGATAAAGCACGTCGCCGTAACGGAACCAGAAATCACGGTCAAGTCCGCTGAAGAAATTGCCGTAGTATTCGTTGGGCATATTGGTATAGTAATTATACGTCATACCCTTTTTATCGTGGTTGCCGATTGCCATAGCCATGGGAAGCTCTCTCATTGCCTCGGGAGTAAGAAGAGTCTGCCATTCACCGGCAGTCTGTCCCGATGACGTGTTATCGCCGGGAGTAACAAGATAGCTGATATCGGGGTTCTTTTCAAGCGCTTCTGCAAGAACGCTGTTCCAACCGTAGCCTTCTGCCGACTGATTTTCGAGATATTCGGTGATCTGAATATCGCCCACAACAAGCGCTTTATGGTTGCTGAACGATTTGGTTTCGTATTTACAGATTTCACTCAGACCGTTATCTGTATTCCACTGATAATAATAAGTTGTGTTCTCTTCAAGACCCGTAACTGTTACTCGGCAGACAAGCTGATTATCGGTCTCCGCAGCTGTTGTTGCACCTGTAAATTTTTTCGCATCGGACATATCCGCATTTTTCGAAAAAAGAACTTCTGCTTTAGCCGTTGCTTTGTCTGCGTGCCAGCAAAGGCTCACTTCGGTTTCGTTTGAGCCTACACAAAGCATAGGCAAAGTGTTGTCATCAGAATACTCATTATAGAGGGTATCCCACTGCTCACGGCTGAGCTTGGGAGCGTTGAACGCAGCGTTCGAAAAAACTGCACAGGAGACAGCCATTGCGATACTCAACATAACAGATATCACCTTTTTCATTTTTTACCGCCTTTCAAAATTAAATAATAAAGCAATCCGAACCTATTGCCTTGCGGCATTAAGCTCGGATTTTTGCTTGGTGGACGTTAACGGACTCGAACCGCTGACCCTT
>JAZSBC010000144.1:0-3124 GCA_045602245.1 Acutalibacteraceae bacterium
GATGACAGATTCCTTCTTGTCACGCTTGATTTTACCTGCTTTTATCAATTCTTCTTTTTCAGCCCTTATGCGTTCAAGAAGGACTGCAGCAGGCTCGTCATCAGGATTTTGAGGAACAAGCTTACCCCTGATGGCAAGGTCAAGGATTTTAGTTTTAATCTGAGTTGCTAAAACCTGTACATTATCAATTTCGGAAGAAATTGTTGCAATCTGTGGAATAATTTCTTCAACCTTATTTGCTATATATTGCTGTTCAATGTAAGGTGGAACAGGTATCGGTGTTCTACGAATATGTTCAAGGTGTAAATTCTGTACCCCAATTCCTATTAAAGAACTTTTGAAAAAAGATTGGATAGTTGAGCTTGAAATAGCATGAAGCAAGTATTCAGGTATGATTGAATTTTTAATAACTCTTAATAATGCTAACGTAACATATATATCAAACTCAATATCTTTATCAACAATCGCAGCAATGCCGATTGTTCCATTTTTAGCCAATAAAATATCATTTTTTTGTGGAGCTATTCTTGAATGAAGCTCTTGATGTAAACTCTCGGGAATGTGCATCACATTTTCCCAATCAATTTTTCCAGAAGTAACATTTTTAGCAGATAAAAAGATGTAGCCTGTATCTGAATATGTAGGAGTCTGATGAGTACCATCAGATATAGGAAAACAAAAAGTCTGTAACCTACTCCAAGCCCATCCCTCAGGAACATCAAACGGTATCTCTTCTTCGATACATTTTACCGTTCCGTCAGGGAATTGCTCATAATGTAAACTATACACATAAATAATGTAATAAACAAAAATCAAATTATCGTAATGGATAAAAATAATTTTCCACAAAATTCAAATACTGTTGACTTGGGGTCAGAAATATGGTAAAATCATCACATACAAATGAGTTTTTCGGAAGAAAAACTCAAAAATAGTTAAGGTACATCTGTGATACCATAAAGTTGAAAAATGAGTATAACCCTGAACAAACCGAATAAATGTTCGATATATTTATCAAGGGTTTTCAGTTTTCGACGTTTTAAATCACCCCCGAATTAGGCGAGTGGGAATAAAAGCAGCAAGCCCCGAAGTCATTGTATATCAACGGTTTCGGGGTTCAATTTATGTTCGAGCGTACTAAAAGCGTACAAATATTCTGAAAAGTTATCAAAAATTATGATTCATCTTTACTTTTATACATAAAATCAACCTCTGCAGATATAATATGAACCAATTGACCCGGACAACTTTTGGTATTCAGATGATGACGAAGATGAAGATATTTATTAAAGATTTGTTCTTTTATATATTCAAAACATCACGATTTTTATAACTTAATGTGTCAAAATTTACGGTACTCACATAAAGTATGTAAGAAAATAAAATCAACTTGTTTTCTGAACAAAGCAAAAGCCAGAACCTACAGTTAACTATAAGCTCTGGCTTTTTACTCCCATTTTTATTTTGCACAAATATAACCGTCGTAATTTATCTAAAACAGAGAACAAATGGAATAAAAGCACAAGCCCCGAAGTCGTTGTACATCAACGGTTTCGGGGTTCAATTTATGTTCGGTGTACTAAAAGCATAACAGTCAGCTCAGTTACAATCACAAGATAATAAATATTAACCAAAACGCCACACAGACTGATCTTTCAGCTTGTGTGGCGTTGATTTGTTAAATCATTTTATAATCTTTTTATTTTTGACTATCTTGCTGTTTGCGTTTATGTAAGAATACTTGCGGCATTTGAAAAGCTCTTTTCTGCCGTTTTCGTTTCTTGTAAAAACGAGTTCAAACTTTCCGCCTGCGGATTTGAGATTCTTTGCAAGAATTTCCGCCGTTTCTTTATTGACTGCAATCACTGACGGGCAGGCATAGCTCTGAACATAGTTTCTGCTTGTGAGTTTTGAAATACCCTTTGTGCCGATGAGAAGATATCTCGGGTCGTCAATGGGTGAAAGAAGCTCAGAAACCGCTTTTGCAAAAATGTTCTTTTCTCTGACAGTTGCCTTTGAAAGAGAACAGTTGACGGTATTCTTCTTTTCGGATTTTCTGACAGAAACGGTTGCTCCCCTGCTCTCGATTTCGCCGATTTCTTTGAGCGTTTTAAGAATAGCATTTGAAATGTTGGAAACTGTTTTTTCGGGCGATGAATTCTTCATAACAACCGATGCTGATTTGATAAGTAACACGGCAGCAATTGCCGCTATAATAAATCCGAACAGACCGCCGAAGAATCCCGACGTTGCGATTATGATTATTGCAAGAACAATCAGAACAGCTAAAACTATTGCATAAATCTTGTTCTTATGTACTGCACTTGCATGCTGAACTTCTGCAGGAATTTCGCTGATTTCTTCGGTGAATATATCGGGCTTATCAACGATAAACTGAAATGCTTTTTCTGCTTCGGCTATTGAATAAACGGGTGCTTTTCTGCCCTCAAAAACCTTTTTTTCATCGTACTTTAGTGCAGTTTTTTAAAAAAGACGGCAGATTTCTCTGCCGTCCGATAAAGCATTCAATTTCAGTGTTCTGCTCCGCATTCGCAGACAAGATTATTGCCGAAAAGCTTCTGGAAGAAAAGAACAATTTTATAGAAGAAACCTTCAATTCCGCCTTTATGGCATTTGCATTCACAATCTTTGTAAACTGCTTCTGCAGAAACGTTGAAAACACCCATTGTGAACGTTGTTTCGGAATCATAATAATCTTCGGGGGTTGCGCCTGTGATATTCCAACAATAAAAAACCTTGCCGTCAATCTGATCTGCCGTGATTGTTACAACGTTGCCGATAATTGCATTTGAAGCAGATGCTTTTCCGTTTATAACGCTGATATCAGTTCCGGGTGTTTCAAAATCACCGAGTTTGATTCTTATAATGCACATTGCTTTGCCGTTACTGCCATGTTTATAAAGATAATATGCGCTGTCACTGGGAAGATATGAACTGAAATTATAACAGGGTATTTCTTTGCCGTCATATACAACCTTGAATTCATCAGCTGCGGGAAGCTCATAGCCGCCGATATAGAATGTTGTGAGCACATAATATTCCTTTTGCGGGTCAGCTACCTCGCCACCGCAATTTGGAACCTGTGTTGACATGATTTCCGAAT
>JAZSBC010000145.1:0-3376 GCA_045602245.1 Acutalibacteraceae bacterium
CCTTTGCGATGTGAACAACGGTGTGTGCCGCCGCTTCATCTGCAGAATGAGCATCCTTTTCCGAGCCTTCGCCATAGGTGAAATCTTTGCCTGATTCATAATAAATTATGTCGTTTGCGGTATAAACGGCACTTGAATTATCGCTACCGACTGCTTCACCGTCAACTGTTATGCTGTTATCACTTAAAAATATTTCAACAGCATCCGTTACGGTGTCGGGAACTTCGTCGGGAATTTCCGTCGGTGTTTTTCCGCAAGCCGTAAGAGCGAATATCAGAACAAGAATAATTACCAAAGATTTTACAGGTTTCATATAATCAACCTTTCGTAGTATGTTGGAATTATTATATCTTGCAAATATAAATTTTTTTACAGATTTTTGTAACGTTTTATCACTCATATTCGCTCAACTCCTTTCTTCGTTCTTCCGAATACGGTGCGGTGAGTCTGAAACTCAATCTGCCTTTCTGAATTTCAAAAAGCATTCCGCCGTGTTCATCATCGTCTGTCAGCTTGTAACAGTCGTGATACTGCCGTATAAACAAAACTTTAACATTCCGCATACATTTTTCTAACCGTAAAAATATATATTATCTCCGTTATGATACTCGGAAATGTATCTGAAAGGAGAAGATTATGAGTAAAGTCAGCGATTATTCAAAATTCCATACAGTCAGAGATCTTATTGACAACAGTGCAGAAACATACGGCAAAAAGCCTTTCATAAAATATCTCGTTGATGACGAAATAATTGAAAAAAGTTTTATTGACCTTAAAGAAAACAGCCTTGCAATCTGCAGATATATCCGTTCCGTATGCCCCGAAAGAATGCACATTGCAATTATCGGAAAAACCTCTTATGAATATATCACCGCTATGACGGGTGCTCTTGTAAGCGGAAATGTTTTTGTTCCGTTTGCACCGAACACTACGGTTGAAGAAGGTGTTGAACTTTTTGAAGCGGGCGATATCGAAGCTCTGTTTTATGAGGATGAATTTGCGGAAACCGCAAAGGCAATCGCTGAAAAATACGGCAGGCTGAAAGTTCTTGTGAATATGGGCAATGCCGATTGGTTTGCTGATATCTATGAAAAATACGGTGACAATTCGGAATATGCTTCGCTTTCCGACGTTGAACTCAATCCCGAAGACTGTGCAACAATTATTTACACATCAGGCACAACGGGCAAGAGAAAAGGAGTTATGCTTTCGTCGGCAAACCTTATCGCAAACATAACTTATACAGAGTTTGAACACGAAAGAGATGAAGTTCTTCTTTCTGTTCTTCCCATGCATCATATTTTCTGCTTCACAAGCGACTATTTCAAATCTCTTCTTGAGGGCTTTACGGTTTGCCTTAACGGCGAAATCAGCAATATCGGTAAAAGCTTTCAGATTTTCCAGCCCACAACAATGCGAATGGTACCGATGATTTGCGAAACACTTATCAGAAAGGTTGGTATTCTTCATAAGAGATTTCCCGACCTTACTCCGAGAGAAGCCGCTGAAAAGGTATTCGGCAAAAATCTGAAATGGGTTGCGGTAGGCGGCGCTCACGTTTCACCCGCACTTATTGATGAATACGAAAAATACGGTATTCTTCTGCGTCAGGGTTACGGAATGACAGAAACAAGCCCCAAAATTACAACTGGCGATAACGGTAATAATCATAAATACTCCTGCGGCAAGCTTATGAAAAGTATCTTCGACACAAGAATTGTTGACGGTGAAATTCAGGTTAAGGGCAAGTCGGTTATGATGGGTTATTACAAAATGCCCGAGGAAACCGCAGCAGCATTTACCGAAGACGGCTACCTCAGAACGGGTGACCTCGGCAGATTCAGTGATGACGGCGAGCATCTTTATGTTATAGGAAGAATTAAAAACCTTATTATTCTTTCAAACGGAGAAAACGTTTCACCCGAAGAGCTTGAAGCAAAATTTGCCGATGAAAAAGTTATCAAGGAAATCGTTGTAAGCGGCGAAAATGACAGAATTGTTGCCGAAGTTTTCCCCGATACGGAATTTGCGGCTATGATGGGAATTGAAGATATTAAAGCATATCTTAATGAAAAGATAAAAGAAGCAAATGCCGGTGAAAAACCCGAAAGAGAAATCGCTTCTCTCCGTATCAGAGAAACACCTTTCCCAAAAACATCATCAAATAAAATCAAGAGAAGCAATGTCAGCTTCTGAAATACGGAGGGCAGACTATGAAAATCAAGCTTAAAGACGGTAAAAAAGTCAGCGCATATCCTCTTATCCCTGCACAGTCGCTTATGCTCTATCTTTCGGAGCATCACAGCACGGATGCTCCCGTGCTTAACATTGTTACGGGTTACTACTGGCAGGGCGAATTTGATACCGGGCTTATGAAAGAGGCTCTTTATGAAGCTATGGACAGATGCGACGCAATCCGTCTGCGTTTCACCAAAAAGCCTTTTAATAAAGTTTATCAATATCTTGCACACGAACACGAAATTGAAATCATTGAGGAAGATTTAACCGAAATGAAATGGGATTATGCCCATGAATTCCTCAAAAACCGTTCCCATTCAATTATTGATATGTGGGATAAACCCGTTAACGAAATCAGAATAATTCATCTTGAAAATAATTATCACGGCATTTATATGAAGCTTCACCACCTTGCTTTTGACGGCTATTCATCAAAGCTTTTCCTTGCGGATGCTCTTTCAATCTATCTTCACAAAAAATACGGAACGGCTTATCCCAAGCCGATGAGAAGATACAGGGATATGGTCGAAAAAGAGCTTGAATATGCAAAATCAGAGCAGCACAAAAAGGATAAGGAATTCTGGAAGGGTACAATCAAAAACTATCCCGAACCGATTTATACCGACTATGTGCGTCCGAGCAGGCTTATTCAGCAGAGAATCGAAAAAAACAAACCCAATCTGCGAAAAGCGGAGGTGCTTGACGCAAATCCCGAGTCAAGAACAATCAAGTTCAGTCTTGATGCGGAAACATCGGAAAAACTGATAAAAATGTGTACCGAAAGAGGTCTTTCCGTTCCTTGCGTGCTGATGATGGGTATGAGAAGTGCGCTTTCATCATTCAATAATGATGAAAAGGATATTTCATATAAGATAATGGTTAACCGCCGTGCAACCCTGCTTGATAAAAAGGCAGGCGGCGTCAGAATGCATTTCTACTCAATGAGAAACATTGTTGAACCCGAAATGACTTTTACTCAAGCGGTAAGAGTTATCGAAAAAGCACAGAACGATATTTTTGCTCATTCAAATATAAGTCCGATGGAGGCTGTTATTCTCAGACATCTTGCCATGAAAACAGGTACACGCTATACATACGAATGCATAACTTTCTCATATCATCCGCATTTCCCCATGCC
>JAZSBC010000146.1:0-4027 GCA_045602245.1 Acutalibacteraceae bacterium
TAGCTTTCGGCAAGAGTGTTCATTTCAAGAGGCTCAACGCCGAGAAGAGACGCCATCTGATCAATAAACGCGCCCGTTCCGCCTGCACAGGAACCGTTCATTCTTACTTCGACACCGTTTGTAAAAAACAGTATTTTTGCATCTTCGCCGCCAAGTTCAATAACAGCATCGGTTCCGGGAATAAGCTTTGAAACACTGACTCTTGTTGCATACACTTCCTGCACAAATTCAAGACCGAGTGCATTTGCGAAGCCCATACCTGCCGAACCCGAAACTGTAATTGAAGATTTTTCAAATTCAGGATTTTCTTTTAATATTTGCGAAAGCATCTCTGAGCTTTTTTCTGCAATTTTTGAAAAATGACGCTCATATGCTTTAAAAACAATTTTATCGTTATCGTCGATTGCAACACATTTTAATGTTGTTGAACCGACATCCATACCAATTCTCATTTATTATCTCCCCGTTTTATGCGGTTTTTGATTCTTCTCCAAGATTCTCACGCATAAGTCGTTCAACTTCATTATATAATTTTTCATTTGCTTCTTCCAAGGTCATTTCGTCAACCTTAAAAGGTTCACCATATCTCACGGTAAGGTTCTTACTTCGGAATTTATAGTCACCGGTAAGACCGAATGGAACAATATATGCATCCGATTTCTTCGCCATCGAAACAGCGCCTGTTTTGAATCGGAGAAGAAACTCATCGGTTTTATTTCTTGTTCCTTCAGGGAAAATGCCGATTGCTCCGCCGTCACGAAGAACTTTCATTGCGGATTTTGCGCTTGAAAAATCACGTTTGGATCTGTCAACAGGAATACAGCCGACAGCTCTGAAGAACGGAGCGAGTTTACCTTCAAAATACTCTTTTTTTGCCATATAATGAATAACTCGCTTTGTTGCCATAATGGTAAGGCACTGGTCATAGATATGTTTATGATTCCCTGCAATAACAATCGGTGAATCAGACGGAATTTTATCTGCACCGATAATTTTCGGCGAATAAAACAATTTGAAAAGCGGTCTCATAAGAGGTGTTAAAAACTTATAGCCCACTTCTCTTTCTTCAGGCTTTTTCATTTTTTTCTCCTTCACTTACAAGTTCGTCGTATACAATTTTCATAAGGCTGTTGTTTGCATCTTCAAGATTTTCCGATACTTTCATTGAATCGAAAAACCTGATTTTCACGCTCTTTTTGAAAGGCTTATACTTTCCTGTAATTACAAACGGAATTATGTTTGTATCGGTTTCGTGCGCCATCTTAACAGCACCGAATTTAAAGGGCATAATAACATCATCTGTTCTGTTGATTGTGCCCTCAGGGAAGATTCCGATAACTTTGTCTTCTCTGAGCACTGCCTCGGCAGATTCAAGAGCAGCCTTGTCCTTCTGCCTTCTGTTAACAGGAATAATACCCAGATTCTTAAAAATAAGATTAAGAGGGGGTTTCATAAGTTCATCCTTGGCAAGGTAATGCACACATCTTTTGGTTGAGGTTGCAATAAGAATGCAGTCAAAATAATTTGTGTGGTTACCTGCGAGAATAATCCTGCCTTCCTTCGGGATTTTTTCCTTACCGATGATAGTGGGTCTGTATACTGTTTTAAGAAAAACAGCAAGAGGCCCTCTTGCCAAACGGTACAAAATTGGTTCTTTCATCTTTTGTCCTCCAAAATATTAATTAAAGTTTTGTCCCTTTTTTTATACGTATTTATTTTTTCTTTTTGGTTGTTAACTTGGTGTAAAGAATATGTAATTTATTGACTTTATTTTTGAATAAAAAAGGTCTTGCCTTCACTTCTTCCTGCAAGCCGTTGTTAACGGTATCCCAGAGCTGTTTATTTGCAGCCTCAATATCATCGCCAACGGTTATCGGATCAAAAAATACTATTTTAATTCCGCTTTTGCTTTTTCTTAAGAATTTATACTTTCCGCTTATTACAAACGGAACGATTTTTGCATCTGTTTTTTCAGCCATCTTAACGGCACCGTATTTGAAAGGCTTAACAGTACCTCTGAATTCATTAACACCGCCTTCAGGGAAAATGCCTATAACCATTCCCGCTTTAAGAACGTTGATAGCCGAATGAAGAGCGGTTCTGTCTTTGCCGTTACGGTCAACAGAAATGATTCCGAAAGGACCGAATATCCATTTGAGAGGCGGTTTCATAAGCTCGCTCTTTGCAAGAAAATGAACGCATCTTTTAGTTGAATTTGCAACGGTAAGACAATCCATAAAATGAGTATGATTGCCTGCAATAATAACAGGACCGTCTTTTGGAATTTTTTCTTTTCCTATTACCGTGGGTCTGAAAAACAATCCGAAGAAAAAGTAAAGCAAGAATTTCAGTCTAACGTATGCTGTAGGCTCTTTCATATTCAACCTCCGAATATATTGTACTAAACCTGATAGCAAAATCCTACATATAGTAACATAAATCGAATGAATAAACAAGTATTTTATAAAAATCATTTCCTAAAAAATTATTAACAAAATAATAAAAAATTAGTAAACATATTTAAAATATAGAATTTATGTATCCGAATTAATTGATTAATTTTACAGAATATGATATATTTTACAAATCGGAGGAATAATAAAATGAAAAATAAAACATTTGCATTTTTGAATAAAAACAGAATTTTGATAATTCTTTTATTTGTTCTGTTAATTGTTCACTTGTTTTTGCCGTTAAATTGGTCTGATGATGCCGTTTTCCTTAAAAAAACTGCAGATAAAGATATACTGACGTTTCTGAACGGCAGTGCAAGACCGTTCACAGACGGACTTACATATATTTTTTCACGTAATCAATGGCTTTGGAGAATACTGAACCCCTTTGTGCTGACAACCGCTGTATGGGCGGTTAACGAAACCGCACCTTTGAATAACATAAGCAACAAAACGTTGCTTATATGTTTATCGGTAATTTTCCCGACCTTCTGCCTTGCGGATGCAGGTTTTGTTGCAACAACGGTAAATTATCTGTGGCCAGTAACGTTCGGTATTCTGAATCTTATTCCGCTTATAAATTCATTTAACGGCAAAAAAACAAACGCATATCTGCTTGTTTTGTTAATACCGATGCTTGCATATGCAACAAATATGCAGCAGCTTTGCGCAGTCCTTCTCGCAGTTTTTCTGATTGCAAACTTCTGCTTCATTTTTGTAAAAAAAGAGTTTAAACCGTATATTATATTACAACTTGTCATAACAATCGCAGGCACTCTTTTTTCACTTTTCGCAAATTTTGCGGGAGATAATTCAAGAATGTTCAGGGAAACAAACAGGTATTTCCCCGAGTTTGGCGAGCTCGGTTTTTTGGAAAAATTCGAACTCGGTTTTTCATCAACCTTTTATTGTATGACAATGGAATTAAGGCAAGCGTTTTTGGGCTTTATTGCGTTATCTGTTTTTCTGATTGTGTTTACGTTTAAGTCAAAGAAAAACATATATCAGAAAATCCTTTCATTTATCCCTGCAACGGTTTCTCTGGTTTTCGGTATATTATCACTGATTCCGAGTGCATCCTCTTATGTAAATATGTTTACAGGCAAAATACAAAATTACGGAATCGGCAAATCAACATATACGTTTGAATTAATACCCGATATTATGTTCCTGATCATCTGTGTAATTATTATGTATAATATATGGATTCTGATTAATAAGACAAAGCTAAAAATCATTGCCGAATTTATATTTCTGCTCGGTCTCGGCTCAAGAATTATGATGGGATTTTCGCCTACTGTATGGGCATCGGGATACCGTACATATTGTATATTGTTTATCTCATTTGTATATATATCGTTAATCATTACGGATAACAATACAATCAACAAATCCCAAAAACCTGAAAAATTGCATTAATTTTTACAAAACAACTTTTTTAGAAGTAAAGAATAATATTAATATTTACTATTGATTTCTTAATATCACGGTGTTAAAATACAAAATGTGATATTTTTCAAAAAAATTGTTTCTACTCAGGGGGTCTTAAAAATGGAAAGAAAAACAGGCACAAT
>JAZSBC010000147.1:0-24592 GCA_045602245.1 Acutalibacteraceae bacterium
ATCCGAAGAAGAATATATAATCAAATTTTAGGAGGCGATAAAAAATAAACGTAGTAATCTACGCAAGATTTTCAAGTCACAGTCAGACGGAGCAATCAATCGAAGGTCAGCTGAAAGTATGCTATGAGTATGCCGCCGCCATCGGTCATTATGTTATTGATGAGTATATTGACAGAGCGCAAAGCGGAACGTCTGATAACCGAACAGCATTTCAGCAGATGATAGCTGACAGCGACAAACAAACTTTTGAAGCGGTGCTTGTTTATCAGCTTGACAGATTTGCAAGAAACAGATATGACAGTGCAATCAACAAAGCAAAACTGAAAAAGAACGGCGTGCGAGTTATCTCCGCAAAGGAAAACATAACGGATGATGCGTCGGGAATTCTTGTTGAAGGTGTTCTCGAAAGCATGGCGGAATATTATTCGGCAGAGCTTTCGCAAAAGATTCGCAGAGGAATGGATATCAATGCACAGAAATGTCTTTCAAACGGCAGTCTGCCCGGTTTGGGATTCAAGGTTGATGCGGACAGAAAATTCTATGTTGACCCCGAAGCGGCAGCGGTTGTCAGAGAGATTTATGAGCGATATGCAAGCGGCGAAACCGTTGCGGAAATCACAAGAGATCTGAATGCAAGGCAAATCAAAACCGCACACAGAAAAGAGTTCAATAAAAACAGTCTGCACCGTATTCTGCGAAACAAACGGTATATCGGAGTTTATCTTTACAAGGATATGGAAATCCCCGGTGGTATGCCGAGAATAATTGAAGATGAATTGTTTGAAAGAGTTCAGCATATTCTCAACAAGAATAAGCAGGCTCCGGGCAGAACAAGAGGCAAAGAAGAATATCTGCTGACAACAAAACTTTTCTGCGGATATTGCAGAGAGATGATGACGGGTTACGGCGGAACAAGCCGCAACAAAAATGTTTATCACTATTATTCCTGCAAGAACTCGCGAAAGAATCTCTGCGATAAAAAGATAATCAAAAAAGAAAAGATTGAGGACAGAGTTGTTTCGGTGTGCCGCAAATTGCTGACGGATGAAAACATCGAAAAGATTTCGAAGTCGGTAGCGGCGGCGTGTCAGGCGGACTATGACGGCTCGGGTGTTAAAAGAATAAAAGCCGCCATCCGAGAAACGGAAGCGGCAATAGAAAATCTGTGGATTGCCCTTGAAAAAGGACAGTCGGTTGATATGATAACTGAGCGAATAGAAAAACGCAAAACCGAAAAAGCCGAGCTTGAAGCACAGCTTGCAATTGAAATGAACAAGCAGGTTATTTACACAGAGCCTCAGATCAGACATTATCTGATTTCACTTCGCACAGGTGACTTGAACGATATAAACATACGCCGAGGATTCATAAATATCTTCGTGCGGGCGATTTATCTCTACGATGACAAGATGACGATTTATCTTAACAGCGGTGATAAAGAAACGGTCATTGATGACATATTAATAGATGAAACAGAGGAGTATTTTGACTCTCTGAATTCTGCTTTAAACGGTGGTTCTGTTGTGGTTGCATCTGTTCCACCAATAAGCCATTGCTGCATCAGCTGCGATGGCTTTTTATTTTTTGACAGATGCGAAAGTTTTTGTTTATATAGCAAAAGCGGTCAGGAGTTTTTATTTTTGATATTTCTATATAAAAATATCTAGGATAAATCTTTTCTTTGACATAACATTATTAAACTGTTATAATTAAACAAATATGTAAATAATTTGACGAAAAGGGGTGATATATGTTGATAAGTTTTGAACGAGCGACTGAGATTGCAAATTTATACTATGATGACGTATATCATCTTTGTCTTTCAAGACTCAAAAAGGAAGAAAATGCCGCTGATGTTACTCAGGATGTTTTTCTTTTATTTCAAGAAAAATATGAAGGTCTTGAAGATGAATACATAAAAGCTTGGCTCTATAAAGTTGCCGACAACAAAATAAAAGAGCAGTTCAGAGCTATCGCAAAGAGAGAAAAAGAGCTCATTTACGGAACGGTGTTCGGCTCACAGACAAGCACGGATATTCTCTACGAAATGGAAGAAGATAACAAGGTAACTCTGGAAGAACTTGAAGAAAAGAAAAAGGATATTCTTTCTTCATTAAGTGAAAAAGAGCTTAAGCTTTTCGAAATGGTTTACACCAAACATATGGAATACAAGGAATTGGCAAAGGCTTTTGATATTTCTGAACACGCAGTCAGGGCAAGAGTATACAGACTCAGATTGAAAATCAAGGAAAAAGCAGCGTTCATATTCATGGCAATCCTGCTTCTTTTCATGCGTTTCTAAAAATTTTTCAAAAAAATTTAAAATTTTTGCGTGACAAAATGCAATTCCCGTCATATATACATGAAGGGAGGTATTGCGTTTTATCAATCATAACCACAGGAGGTGAACAAATCCATGGGAAACAGACAAGATTTCAGCGCTGAAAAACAGTCTTTAAAGGACAAGCTTATGGCAATAATTTTGCTGGAAACTTCAAAAGATTATAAAGAAATGGACAGCGATCTTGTAACGGAATGCGTTGATTTTCTCATGGAACTTGAAGGAGAAGAAAGACTTACCCAAAAGGAAATCGAACAAAGAGTGAAAGAAATTCCGTTCAAGGGCAAGGCAACGGCAATAGGCTCTTACACTAAGAAAAAGTTAAGAGCAAAGAGACTTGCTGTTGCAGCTGCGGTGCTTGCGGTAATTATAGCACTCTTTGGTATCATAGCCATTGCATCGGGCAGTTCATCATTTGAGTTTATGTGCCGGATGGCAAAAAGCATTCACGAAATGTTTGACGGCGCCGAAGCGGAATATGGCGATATAACAGTAATAAAACCCACGGAAACCAAGACGTATTCCTCGGTTGAAGAGTTCGCAAAAGACGAAGGAATCGAGATTTTATATCCGTCCTGGTTACCTGAAAATGAAAAGATTGTCAGGATATTGTATCTGATTGAAGGTGATTCAGAAAGATATCTGTTACAATGCGGTAATCCGCAGTTTAGTATAGAAATTAAAATGAATAATGAATTATCTGAAGAAATAAAATCTGGTTGCAAACAAAAAGAATTTGCAGGATATTCTGTATATTATCAAGAAACTCCGAAATACTGGCAGGCTAATTTTGCTTGCAATAACAACCTTTATCTCATATCTTCGGATACAGAAGATAATCTTTTCAGAATTATTGAAAATCTGAAGGAGATTAACTGATATGAAAAAAATCATTGCACTTTTTCTTGTTGTTGTTTCTGTTTTTTTAACAATGTCAATAACCGCTTATGCGGAAGAATCAAAAGAAAATACGGTTACTGTTACCGTAAACGAAGTTGAGTTTATTTTTGATGCGGATACAACCGAAGAATTCCGCAATAAATTTATTGCCCACTATTTCAGCCACGGTGATGAAAATGCATCAACATACGGACTTATGTGTACTCTTTTCGGTCACAAGCTTGAATCTTCGATTGCCACAACTATAACCCACAAAGCAAAATCCACAGCTCCTAGATGCTTACAGGAAACTTATGAAATTGAAGCTTGTACCAGATGTGATTATGCAAACCCTGTTTTGCTTAGCTCAAAATACATCAGCTGCTGCTGAATAAATTAATACTTTGCCGATGTGCTTTTGCACATCGGCAATAACCTTTGGGTGAGAGAAAATGAAAGAGAAATATACTGTCAGCCTTTTCGGTCACAGAATAATTGAAGATTATATAACCGTTGAAAGCAAGCTCTATGAGATTCTGCGTATTATAGCGCAAAATGAAAACAGAGAAATCGAGTTTCTCGTCGGCAGAAACGGTGATTTTGACCTGATGGCGGCATCTGTTATCAGAAAACTGAAAAAAGAAACGGGCAACGACAATGTTTTTCTCACCCTTGTTCTTCCCTATGAAACTGCTGAGCTTCGAAACAACACCGAATCATTTGAAAGCTATTATGATTCAATAGAAATCTGCGAAGCCTCTGCCGACTGCAATTTCAAATATGCAATCGTGGCAAGAAACAGAGATATGATTGACCGTTCGGATATGGTTGTTGTTTACGTTAAAAACGAAACGGGCGGTGCTTATCAATCCTTAAAATACGCAGAGAAAAATCAAAAGAGAGTCATTAATCTTTATCATAATCAAAATGAAAAATAACCGAGTCTGAAAACAGACTCGGTTATTTTTTTTTGCGTGACAAATCCGTTTTTTCGTCATATATAAATACAGACAAAAATCAGGGGTGGTTATTTTGAAGGAATATAAACGCTGTCTTTCCGTGATAAGAACATATCTGAATGACAAAGCCCTTAAACTTAATGCGAAAAAGCTGGATAAACTTATCAGTGAAGAACTTGAAAAGCCAATAGACAAAATGGATACGCATTTAATTGACCTTTGCCTCAATGCCCTCGTTGCTTACAGAAAATACATATCAGAGCGCGAAAATAAGAACTGAACTATAATAACATTTATTTTATAAATTCCGAACGGTGCTGTTCGAAGAAGTCGAAATATGCTCTTACGTTTTCAAGCTCTGTCCAATCGCAGGTTCTGACGGGAACGGAATCAAGGTTATAAATCCGTGCGTTTTTCATAGACAAGAATATAGGCGAATGGCTTGCGATGATGAACTGACAGCCGAAAAATCTTGCCGAATCACAAATGAAATTTGCAAGCTCCGTCTGGAGTTTTATTGACAGACTGTTTTCAGGCTCGTCGAGCAGATAAAGAGCGTTTTCGCCTATGCGGTCAACGAAAAACTTCATTGCCGTTTCGCCGTTTGAACACATATCGAGATTTTTGCCCACGTTCTTTTTAACGTATTTTGAAAGTGAATTTTTCTTTGACGCCGCATTGCGGATTTCCTTCCATCGGTCATAATCATCAAGACCTTTGAACCGTCTTTCTTCGGGGTCGGATATCTTTGATTTCAGCTCAAAATACGTTTCGGATGCTTCTTCTCTGCGTGTATCAATTCCTTCGTTGATATTGCGCAAATCGAGAACGTAATCAAAGACGTCATCGCTTGAAATATAACGGATTTCCTGCGGTCTTTTTGCGAGTTCACTGCGGCAGTAATTAACGTATTCGCCGAAAAACGGACTGTTGTTGAACTCGGACTGACGGGCGGCGTGAAGCTTCTGAGCAATAACGTTCAGCAGGGTTGTTTTGCCTGAGCCGTTACCTCCGTAAAAAATCGTTACGGGCGAAAAGCCGATATGCTCCAATTCTTTATCGGGAAAAATCTTGAACGGATACATCGTATTGAAACAAGTTCTGTTTTCAAATCTTATGAACTGAATTTCCGTATAATCAGACGGCAGAGAAAACTTTTCAAGATAAAGCATAACGCTCCTCCTTTTGGGGTTATGCTTTGATTATACGCTCGTTACTGTGTCATAAAACGGACTTTTTATCCGAATATTCTTGAAATAAGGGCAAAGATTTTACCGATTGTGTTATTGATAATCACGTTGTAAATCCAAGGCGAAATGAAATCAATCGGACCGATTCCGCCTTTTTCTCCGGTAAGGTCTGTATATGTTTTTTCGTATATTTCAGGATTTCTCGGGTCGTCTTCATCAACAACTATCATCTTGACCTGCCTTGTTTTGCCGCCCATTCCGTAAGCCTTCCAGCCAAAGGATGCGTTATAGCCGAGAATGATGCCTTCATCGGTTTTGCCGTAGAAGCTGTTGGTGTGATCGTGACCGAAAAATGCCGCAACAACGTCGCCTTTTTCTACCCAGCTTTCATACTGTCTGTTGGTTTCGTCGCCCGTAGGATTCGGGTATTCATAGAAGTTGCCGCCCATATGCTTTTCAGGGTCAATGATTTTGTATCCGTCGGGGGTAAACGTTGCGTTTTCCGTTCCGAACGGAACTTCCTTCAGAATTGAATTAATCTGCCTTACGGGTATATGTTCGAACACGTAAGACGGAACGGGAACTCCGCCGTTGAGCGCTTTGAGTTCATCGCTCTTTGCTTCATACCACTTGATCTGATCTTCGCTTACGCCGTCATAATCGCCGTTTTCATCTTTTGAATGAGTATCCATAAGATAAACGTTGAAAACGATTTTTCCGTCATCGGAATAAACGGGAATATTGTACGTTCCCGCATCGCATCCGTCGGCGGCAACGCAATAATCGAAAGTTTCCGTGCAGTAATTCATCAGCTCATCGGCCGATACACCGTACTGCGTATCGTGATTGCCGAAAGTGAGAGCAAACGGAACTTTTGCATTTTCAACAACCTGAAAGATTCCGTGCATTGATTCAAAAAGAGTTTCTTTGCTCGGATTGAGAAATCTTTCATAGAAAATGTCGCCGTTAAAAACAACGAGGTCAGGCTTTTCGCTTTTGATTGCGGCTTCAAGCCCTTTTATCAAACGGCCGTCGGTTGTTTCATCGTCGTGAGTATCGTTGACAAGCATAATTCTGAATTTGCCGCTTTCGTTGAATTTGAGAGACGATGATTCAACGGCATTTGCAATAAAAATAAAATTGAAAACCATTATAAACGATATTGCCAGAGAGATAATTCTTTTTGTCATTGTAATTTTTCCTTTCCGCTATAATCAGAACGCAAACATAAATCTGCCGCCGGGCGCAACGTCGCCGTTCTGATAGAAATCCATAATATCGCCGTCGGTCTGCATATTATCCGAAAGCTTGAAGTTGAAATGAACATCTTCATCCTCTCCGATTCCGAGCGTGCTTCTCGGAACGGAAAGCTGCATAACGTTGCCGCTGACGGTATATGAAGCAGCTCCCGTTTCTTCAAAATTCCAGCCGCCCGTTGATTTTTCGATTTTAACGGCTGATGCGTCTGCAGAACTGCGGTTTATTATATATTCAAAGCCTTCCCAATTTTCGGATTTGCCCGAAGAATCGGTATCAATGAGAATTCTCATCCACGCAGGGTCGGTATAATCGGTTATATTATTAACCGTTTCGATTCTGAAATAGACGTTTTCGCTGTCACAGGTAACTTTTACGCTTCTGAAATCGTTGCGCATAGTGTTGTTCTGATAATGCAGACCCACCCAGCCGTCGGCATCTCTGTCACGGGTGCTGCCCGTATAGTGGAAATATTCGTTAGTAACCGAATCCCACTGACTGCCGTCGCCGTTTATATTAATTGTATGTCCGCCGACTGTTTCCGCAGGCTTGCCTACGCCCTTGAATCTGCGGATATTTGCACAAAGCTGATAATAATAGTGGTCTTTCATCACGCCTGCCGAAGGCTCGATATCGCGGCTGTATTCATCGCAGAATTGGTCGGGGAAGGCATTTTCCGTTCCCTGCCATACGTCGTGTCTGCCTGCAATCCATTCGTTCCAGCCCGTCACAAAAATAAAGTCGGGGTCGCATTCAATGGCATAATCCCATTGCTGTTGGAAATTAAGACCGTAAAGCATTGCGTTTTCCGTTGAGGCGTCAACGGTCACCGTTTCGCCGTCCTTGATATATGAATAGGAATAATCGCCGTGAGTGAAGCTTCTGCCCTGAACGTTGCCGCCGTTATTCATCGCAACGAGCTTGCCGTCAGCCGCATTCTGCGCAACGGATACGCACATCTGCTCGGGTTTGCCGAAAAGAGAGGTGCCGTATTTTGTCTGCGGATAATCGCTGCACCAGCCCCAGGCATTATCGCCGATAAAATGGTTGTTGTCAAAATACGTGGGGATATTTTCTTTGAAAGTGAAGAAATTCTTTATTTCTTTATCAGTCGGGTCGGCTATATCAAGCGCCTGAGAATGTGCCATAATAAGCGGCTTTTCATTCCACATAAACCAGAGATGCTTATACCTGCCCTTTGAATAGACGTTTTCATAAAGGTCACGAAGCGAGGTTCTTGCATCTTCGGATGCACTGAACGGAAGCATAAATGCAATCTGAGGCACGTTGACCCCCTCCGCAATCGCTTCGTCAAACACCCTGAACAGCACTTCATAGGCAGGCTGCCAGGTGTAAGAACCGTTTGTGCAGTCGAAAATGATAACGTCAACACCTGCATCGGCAATCATTTCGGCGTGTTTTCTGACGACGTATTCGTCAAAATTCTGATAATAGCCGTAAAGCGGTTCATTCCAATGATACGGCTTGCCCGAATACGTGTTTTCCCACACGGGATGCGAAAAATCACGCACCGCTTCGGGGTTTTTCTCGAGTATCTGCGTCACGTTATCCGCCTCGTTGCCCGATGCGAAATTATAGTGCCACAGCCAATAAAAAAGCCCTACGAATTTTTCGTTATCGGTTTCGCCAACCTCGGTAAAAGTCGGCAGAGTTCTTCCGAGGCCGTCAACGGCAACCCATGTATCTGGTCTGACCTGACCGTAAGCATTACCGTTTACGTTTTCGGTGCCGAAAAGATAAATATTAAAAACCGAGGGTAAAAACATAATTGCCGCAACAATCGAAGAAATGATTCTGCGCAAAACAGACATACAGCAACACCTCCGCCGAAATATGGTTTTATTATAAATTTTTTCCGTTCATAAGTCAATAAAAAACAAAACGGACAGCCTGATAAAAGACTGTCCGTTCACTGCAAATAAGATTAATACATCATCAATCCGCCGATAAAGCCAACAACAAATGAAAGAATATATATAATCGCGAAAACTATTGATGCAACGATTGCGATTGTTGAAAGTATTCCCGATGCTTTCACTTTGCCGCGTGATGACCTGTATCCCGCAAGAGTCGCTTCGTCAAGAGTTGCTTCGTTAACAACGGGAAGCTTTGATATTTTCGATTTAACAATAATGCCGAGAATCAAGCCTGCTACTTCACCTACAAAAGGAACAACCAAAGCAAGAGCAAGGCCTATGATAGCGGGAACAAGAAGCGAACCTGCGGTCTGAATATACTGCTTTGCCGCGCCGTTATCGGCAGCAAGGCTGTTTTCGGGAGCGTAGTAATTATTGTTTTCCATATTTTTCTCCTTTTACTGCTGACACGCAGCTTGTTTTTTAAAGAACCTCTTCAATAAAGAAGATAACAACACCAACGATTCCTACGATCGACTGAAGAATCGAGCCTACAAAGAAAACTGCCGATGAAATGAGAGCTGCAAGATTAAGAGTGTTTGAAAGCTTAATCTTCTTCTGAACCGCTTCATCAACTTCTGCTGTTTCTTCTGCTGTTTCGTCAGCTGCAGCGGGTTTAACCGCCTTGATCTTACCGATGATTGCACAGATAAGTGCTGAAAGGTTAAGAGCAGGGATAACGGTAAGTACAAGCGAAACAATCGAGAGAATCATTGTGAGCATTGAGGGGTTTGCAGGAGCTTTTTCAGCAACTTCAGCTTCAACCTCAGCTTCTGCACCGCAGTAGGGGCATGCCGAATACGCATTATCATATTCGTTTCCACAGTTTTTACAAATCATTTTATATTACTCCTTTCGGTTATTAAAACCGTTTTTTATCAGTTTACTATGTTTCCCAAAAATATATGTTGTGTTTTTACATAAATTCTTCGAGGAAAACAAAGATTGCAGGCAATCCGATCACAACAAGAGCATAAAGCACGGTGAAGATGAAAATCAAAGCTTCAGTAACAACTGCAACGATGATACCTGCAGTGCTGAGCTTTTTGGCTGTGTGAGCCTTTTTAGCCGCCGACTGATAGGCAACCAGTGTGGCAGGGTCTGTGATAAGCTCTTCCGCAACGGTGGGAAGACCCTTCAGCTTGATGAGCGAAATAATTCCGCAGATTATCGAAGCAAGGCCAAAGTTTGCAACCGCTGTTGCAAGACAAACTATTCCGAGAATAAAGCTCGGTTTTGAACCTGAAATATATTCCTTTGCTTTCAGGTTGTTAACTTCGGTGTTAACGTAATAGTTTTCCTGATAATTCTCCTGCGTCGCCTGGGGCTGAGTGTAATTGGTTTCGTATTCCTGCTGATAGGACGTTGTCTGGGCAACGGGAGCTCCGCACTGAGTGCAGAATTCATAGCCTTCGTTAACGGGTGTACCGCAATTCGGACAATTCATACTTCATCCTCCTGAAAAAATATTATTAGTTATATTATATCTTATTGATTTTTCTTGTCAATAAAAATCGACAAATTTGAAATACTTTTATTTATAAAACCATAAATAACGGCAGACAGCGCCGAAAAAGATGCTGTCTGCCGTTGCTTTTCAAAGGTTCATCGCATTAATACCAAAAGAACCAAAAGATGATTTTGATAATCCACTGCCACCATGTGTAATAAATCTCAACCTCGAAAGTACAGGAATATTCCTCATACCTGACGGTAACGGTCTGAACGCCCCGTTTGGTTGAATCAAAGCCTTCAACGGTCATTTTTGAGGTGTCGTCAATATATTCAACAGAGCCGTCGATATCCGTTAATTTAAGCTGAATGCCGCCAAGGTCAATGCCGTTGCTTCTGTATCTGTATTTCAGCTTATCGGGAAGTTTTGAAACGCTGAGTTCAGCCGTGCCTGCAAGCACTTCAAATTCGCTGAATTTGCTGATTTCAAAAATCATATATCCGTTCTGAATAACAAGAGTGCCGTCGGAGGTTGAAAGCTTTTCTCTTCCGCCGTCAACAAATCGGTGATAGATAACCATATCCGTTTTGTCCTTGTATTCTTCGGGAATCGCCATTTTGATTTTTACCTTATGACCTTCGTTCGGCTGAACAATCCCGCCGTTGTCGTTAACGGCTTTAATGTTATAAATACCAACCTGAATATACGTTTTGCCGTCAACTACGTATACACCGCCGGGTTCTCTGTCGCCCGTTACGGTTTCAACGTCAAGAGTTACTTCTTCATCGAAGCAATCGGGATGATAGGTTGCGGTAACGTCATATTTATCGGATTTTGAAACGTTATCATATTCCGCATAGTAATGACCGCATTCACAGGAATATAATCTGTAGCCGTATGCAGGGTAGGTTTCGTTGCTGAGTTCATCAAGTGAATGGGAATGGGTGTGGTTATAATGAATTGTTGCATTCTCGAAATCAGTAATTCTGTTCACACCGCTGATTTTATTCCATTCTTCTTCTGTTCCGCCAAAATAAATGTCGCTGATGTTCGGACATCTATAAAATGCACGGTAATAAAATTCTTTTACAGAAGATGAAAAATACACTTTTTCAAGCGAAGTGCAACCGTCAAACATATAAGTGCCGATGGTTTTTGCTTTTGAATCAACCGCAACACTTTTAAGATTGGTGCAGTTGTCGAACAGCGAATTATACAGCTTTTCAACAGTTGACGGTATTGTTACCGCCTCAATATTCTGGCATGAATAGAAAATGCCGTCATCAATACTTGTTACACCCTCGGGAATCACATAAACCGCTCTGTCATCATCATCAAAATAATAAATAAGTCTTGTTCCGTCATTTGAATACAATGCTTTGCCGTCAGTCTTGAAATGTTCGTTCTCCTCATCAATTTCAAATTTTGTCAAATTCGGAGTGCAAGCGAAAGCACCGTTACCGATTGTTGTTACATTTTTTGAAATGTAAGCACTGCTTATGTTTGTGTTGTAAAAAGCTCTGTCGCCTATTGTTACAAGACTTTCGGGAAAATTAACAACCGTTAAGTTTTGCAATGATTCAAACGCACCTTTGCCGATTGTTTCAAGGTTTTCGGGAAGTTCAATCGTTTCGAGGCTGTCACAATCGGTAAAAGCCCCATAGTCGATTGATGTTATTGTGTCGGATAATATTACGCTTTTCAGCTTCGTGCAGCCGCTGAACGTATTCGACTCAATCGTTGTTATATTCGCATTGATTTCAACCGTTTCAAGATTTTCACAATTACTGAATGCTGATCTTCCGAGAGATATTACCGTTTCAGGAATTGTAATGCTTGTAAGACCGTTGCAGTCGCTGAATGCAGATGCACCGATATGTTTTAAAGAATCGGGTATTGTAATTTTCGTTATATTTACAAATGAAGAAAAAGCCTGCTCTGCAATCAATGTTGTGCCCGGTTCGATTACGATATGGCTCGGATAAGAATATGCATTTGCTTTAATAAGGTTTTTGCCGCAGTAAAGCATATCCTTTTCCCAATTCTTGGCATCATTCACAAAAACGGTGCCTTCGAACGCACGCCACCCGATTTCTTCAAGGGTATCGGGAAGAATTATTGTTTCCAGAGCCGTACATTCACCGAACGCATATGTACCGATTGATTTTGCACCGTCCGCAACTGTCAGGCTTTTAATCCCGTTACAGTTATTAAATGCATATTGTCCCATAAACGTCAGACTGCCGGGAAGAGCAACTTCCTTAATGTTGTCACAATCCCAGAAGGCTTCCATATATATTGATTTAAGACCGTTGTTAAAAACAACATTTTCAAGATTATCGGCATCACAAAAAGCGCCGGTTTCTATTCTGACAACGCTTTCGGGTAAGGTATAGTCCGCTGTCTTGCTTCCTGACGGATAGCGTATCAAATCGGTTTTATCCTTATTGAAAAGCACGCCGCATTCATCGCTTGAAAAATTCGGGTTTTCGCTGTCAACGGTTATTTTTTCAAGTGAATTGCAGAAATAGAAACACTCATCTCCGATACTTTTTACGGTTTTGGAAATTGAAACGGTTTTAAGATTTCCGCTTTCCCAAAATACGTAGTCGTCTATTGTTTCAACACCTTCGGGAATAACAATATTTTCAAGGCTGTAGCAATTTGCAAAAGCTCCATAACCGATTGATTTAATGCTTTTCGGCATATCAATGCCTATCAGATTATTGCAACTTTCAAACGCACAGTTTCCTATTGAGGTTACACCGTCTTCAATAACAACCGTTTTAATATGTTTACGATTTAAAAACCAAGGAGACCAATTAAGACCGCCAAACGCAGAGAGCGTATCATAATTATCCATTTCTCCGTTACCGTAAATACGGAGATCGCCTGTTGCCATATTGAATGTATAATAAACATCATCACCGCATTTGCCTGACGAAATTGCACTCTGCGGAATTCGGGGCTGATTCTGAAGCACGGGATATCCGTTTTCTTCCATCTCCCATACCGTATCAAAATCAAAACCTGCAAAGGATTCCTGCTTTTTGAATTCGTCTTCGGTGAGAAGTTTTATGTTTTCGGAATCAAAATCATAATCATTCCGTAAAACTCCGTCTATATAAGTAGGGGTTAATTCTTTGTTGATATAATATAAATTCTTCATTATGTTTGCAGGATCAACTGCAATCACAAGCGTACAATAATCGCCTGAAACTCCGCCGATATAACCTGCAAAGTCAACGGGAACAGAAATTTTTCCCGTGTTATAGCTGTTTATAACAGACCAGCTGTTACCTGTTATTCCGCCTGCATAAATTGAGGGCATACAAAAATCAATATCAATATTACCGCGGTTAAAACAATCAGAAATAACGCCTATGTTGGAGTTGTCACCTGAAATGCCGCCGATATGAAGTGTTCTGGATTCGACAACGCTGTCGATACAGCTTACAGATATTTCGCCGTAATTTCCGCACTCGGTCACATTATCGTTGCTTGTTTTTCCTGAAATGCCGCCAATGCCGATTCCGTAAATGTTTTGAGACGTAACATTTATATTTGCATAATTTATACATCTTTTAATCGTACCCGCGTTTTCTCTGCCTGCTACGCCGCCGGCATAACCGTAAAAGAAACCTTCAGCATTTATCAATCCTGCTGTTAAGCAGTTTTCTATGGTTGAAGCATTGGCATAGCCCGCAATAACACCTGCATAGAATGAATATTTAGCCGCACCTGAATAATCAGCGTCAATACTTGTGTTATAAACGGTTAAATTTTTGATAACACTGTTTTTGATATAACCAAACACGCCGAAATACAGTTTACTGTCGTCTCCAAAATCGCCGTAAATGGTCATATTGGAAACCGAATAACCGTTGCCGTCAAGTTCGCCCGTGAAAGGCTCGCCGGATGAACCGATAGGATTCCAATTATAATAATCGGAAAGGTCAATGTCATCCATAAGAATATATTTTCCTGCAAGGTTGTTGCGGATATTATTGAATTCCTTTGCGGTGTATATCGGAGTGTAGCCCTCGGGAACTTCATCCGAAACCGTTTCGGCAGCCGCAACAAACATAAACGAACTGATTGAAAATACGAGAGCCAACACCAATGACGCTGCAACTGTTTTCAAAATTTTTCTTTTCATTTGCTACATCTCCCTCAATAATTTATCGGTTCGGTCAGAACCATATTCTGAAATATGCTGAAATGAGATATGCTATATCGACAACAGACGGAAGGTTCAGATATGTAAAATCGGTCATTCCGCTGTAGCCTACGTGATTTTCAATATCTCTGTTTATGTAGACGTTTTCTTTAGCGATTCCGTAATCAATAATAACAGGATCAACGTTGAAAATCTTCACGGAATAATCGCCCGCAGAGTAATAGTTGTCGTTTTTTTCAACGGTCAGAATTTCGCTTTCTCCGTCGGGATAAGTTACTTTAAGCACAGTTCCCGTAAGTATCGGACCGTAACCGCCGATTGCTATTCTGTTCATCAGCGGCGTATAGAGAATTTTTACGTCAACTTCTTCAATAACTCCGCCGCAGGGAAATTCGGGTTCGTCATCCGCTGCGAATGCACTCAGCAAGCCTGCCGAAGTGAAAGATAAAACAAACACCAGAATCACTGAAATTGCTCTCAATAATAATTTTTTCATCAGACGTCCTCCTTTGTTTTTAAAGTTCTGCCGTGAAATTATAGGTTTCGCCTGCCTGCGCAGTCTCGCCCACTCCGTCGCCGTATACTCCTGCCATAGCCTCATAACCGTTTTCGCTGATGAGAGTTATAAGGAAATCCCACGTCATTTCCGTTCCCGCATCAACGGGCAAAGTCAGGGTATCAATAACGTTATCGTCCATATCGGTAACGTCAATTATGAGCGTTGCAGTTTGCTGAACGGTTGTTTCCGTTGTTGAAGGCTGAGTTGTTGTTTCGGTTTGCGTGGTAGTTGCGGTTTGAGTTGTTGTTTCTCTTTTTGTTGTTGTAACCTTTTGTGTGGTAGTTTCTGCTCCGGTTGTTACGGGTTCTGTTGAAACTTGCTCAGTTGTTGAATGCCTCGGAATTGATATGCTCGGAACAGTTCGTTTTTCCCGTGTTGTACTTTCGGTTACAGATGTTGATTCGGTTGCTTCCGTTATGAATTCAAAGACGTATTCCGCTGTCTGAAAGGGGGCTGTTGTAACCTCTTCAATACAGGTTGAAGATTCATTATCGGGCTTGCTGTTGTTTTTTACGACCGTCACAACACCCGCCGTTGAACCGCCGACGATACTTACCGCCGCAACTCCCGCCACAACCTTCTGGGTTACGGACAATGCCGCAGCCTTTGCAGCTATACCCGTACCCGTCGCCGCTGCCGTTGTTCCGACCGTTGCCGACGCCGACGATGCTCCGATACCCGTCAGAACAGCAGCCGATGCCGCACCGGCTGCAAACTCCACCGAAACCGCCTCTGCAGTTTGATTCAATGCCCAAACAACAACCGCAACGGGTACCGCACTGCAGAATACGGTTGAGGATTTGTTTTCAAATTTGTTTTTAAGCTCTTTTCTGGCTACAAAAACTCGGTTTCTGACCGTACTTTCAGGCACCTCAAGGCTTTCGGCAATTTCGTTAACCGTCATTTCTCCGAAATACTTCATAATAACACAGATACGCTTTTCGTCTGAAAGCTCGTCTATCGCCGCCATTACCTCTCTGCAGATTTCACTGCGGTCAAGACTTTCTTCCGGATTAAAATCAACTCTTTCATCGGGAATATCCTCGAATTCTTCCTCTTCGCAGGGTTCAAAAAGCACCGCATTCTTCTTTTTGAGAAGGTTTTTGCTTTTGTTGGAAACAACCCGATAAAGCCAACCCATAAAGCTTTGGGACGGGTCAATCTCATCAATCTTTTCCAGAACTTTTATGTACGTTTCCTGCAAAATATCTTCGGCATCGTGTTCGTTGCGGACAATCTTCAATGCAACAAAATACGCCTTCGGGCTTGTCAGTCTGTAAAGCTCGTCAAAGGCATCTTTGTTTCCGCCTTGAATCTGTTCTATCAGTTTGCCGATTTTTTCTTTTTCAATATTCATATATCCACCGTCAGGATTTATTTGTCTTGTTTCCATTATATCAAACAAAATTGTTTCTTTCAATAAAAACCCTTACATATATAATACAATTCAGAACACCAAAAAATCTATTATATTCAATATAAATTTTTAAAAACAAACAGCCGCATTGAAATCATAATAACCGATTTTAATGCAGCTGTTAAACTGTGTTATGAAATTTTCAATCATCGGCTCAAAAGCACGACGCATTCTATATGATTGGTATGGGGGAACATATCAACGGGGCAGATTTTTTTGACTTTGTAGCCCTTTTGGGTCATCATCTGCAGGTCTCTTGCGAGGGTTTCGGGGTTGCAGGAGATATAAACAACCGTTTCGGGTGATGCGACTGCAAGGGATTCAATAAATTTTTTGCTGCTGCCCGAACGGGGCGGGTCCATAAATACAACGTCGAATCTTTCGCCGTTTTCCGCAAGTTCCTGCATAAAATCGCCTGCATCGGCGCAGTAAAACCTTGCGTTTTTTGAGTTGTTGCGTTTTGCGTTTGAAATTGCATCCTTGACCGCATCGGGGTTCAGCTCAACGCCGATAACACTGCCTGCCGTTTTTGCCGCAACAAGACCGATTGTTCCGATTCCGCAGTAAGCATCAAGAACCGTTGAATTTTCGTTAAGACCTGCAAGCTCCATTGCTTTGCCGTAGAGTTTTTCGGTCTGAACGGGGTTTATCTGATAAAAAGATTTGGGTGAAATTCTGTAAACACAGCCGCAGAGGGTATCTTCGATATATCCGTTGCCATACAGCACCTCTTCTCTGTCGCCGAGAACAAGGTTCGTATCTTTGGGATTGATATTGAGAACAACGGTTGTTATTTCGGGGTGCATTTCAAGCAATGCGGCGGTGAATTTCTTTTTCATCGGGAAATATCCGCTTGCGCCGACGATAACAACCATAACCTCGCCGCTTGTAAAACCTCTTTTCACAAGAACGTGGCGCAGAAAACCCGTTCCCTTATCCTCGTCATAAGTCCATATTTTGAACTTTTGGAGCATATTGCGGATATCGACTATGATTTTATCGGCAGTCTGATCTTCGGTCATACAGCTGTCCACCATAACGATTCTGTGGCTGCCCGACTGATAGACTCCCGATATTATCTTGCCGCTTTTTGTTCTGCCGAAAGCGGCCTGAACCTTGTTGCGGTAGTGATACGGATTTTCCATACCGATTATTTTATCGACCTTGCCGAATTTTTTGAGAAGTATTTCGCACCTTGCCTGCTTCCATTTAAGCTGACGCTCATAGCTCATATTCTGAAGCTGACAGCCTCCGCATTTTTTTGCGAGAGGGCAGGCATCGGGATTTGTTTTTATATTTGAAGTATGGGACATAGTTTTTCTCCCTTGCTGATTTCTGTTATAAATTCTAACTGTTAAAAAGACGGATGTCAACAAAATTCAAAAAAGTATTGACAAAAAGAATAAAGTATGTTATTCTGTAGTCAAGTTAGTTGCAACTAACTTGAACGAACATATATCTTCTTACTATGTCAACTCCTCATAACATTTTTTCGCAAAGAACGCCGCCTCATAAGAGACGGCGTTTTTTGTTTTAATTTTTTTCGCTTACGGCTTTGAGAACTTTCTGCTTGAATTCGCCGTAGATTTTGAATTTCTTCGAGAAAATAACAAACGAAATTATCATCATTACGGGAGGCACAACAAACATCAGGAAAGTTATTGCGCTCTTTGCCTCTGCCGTTACGGGTGCGGAAGAAGTTTCAAGATCCGAAATTTCAAATCCCGTGAAGATGAACGATGCATACATAATAATCGCCTGAACGGTATATGCCATCTTCTGCAGGAAGCCTTTCATTGAGAAAGTGAGAGCCTGATTGCGTTTGCCCGTTTTGTATTCGCCGTAGTCAACGCAGTCGGCGAGCATAACCGTCTGATTAACGAACATACTGCCCGTGCCGAGAGAGGTGATGATAAAGAATGCACCGAGGGCATAAACGTTTGCACTTTCGCCGAAGAGATAGCCGACAACAGCCATACCTGCATAGCCGAAGATTGAAAGTCCGAGCGAAAGCTTATAGATCGAACGGTTATTCATAAACTTTGAGCATACGGGAACAACAAGAATCGCAAGCACGGAGCCGACGGTACCCATAAGATTGAACTTTGACTGAAGCTCGAGGTTGCCGAGTACGGTATCGAAATAATAACTGCTTACGCCCGAGGTCATATAGAAGCCCGCGTTTGAAATCATCGCAAAAATCATAAAGACAAGAAGCTGATCGTTGTCCTTTACAACCTTGACAGCTGATTTGAACGAGAATTTTTCGGGATTAACGATAACGCGTCTTTCCTTTGTTGAAAGAACGCTTATCAGGGCAAACAGAACAAGACCTGCCGCCATAATGATCGACCATTTGCCGAAGCCTTTGCCGAGAGCCTCGTTGCTCATATCCTTGACTTCGATATCAGCCGTTACACCGCCGAAGTAGAGAACAGCCATTGAAGTAAAGATTGAAATAATTCCCTGACCGAGACCCGAGAATGCTCTTGCAATGGTGGAAACAAGGTTTCTGTCCTTTTCTTCGGTAGCGAACGAAGGCACCATCGACCAGAAAGGAATATCCGCAAGAGTGTTTGTCATTCCCCATAAAACGTAGAGAACGGCGGCATAGATACAAATAGCGGTTGAACCGTATTCAAAGCCGGGGTTATTGAAAAGAAGAATAAGCACAACTGCGTTGAGCATTGCACCCGTTAAAATCCAGGGGCGGTATTTGCCCATTTTGGTTTTTGTTTTGTCAACTATCATACCCATCATCGGGTCGTTGACACCGTCCCAGATTCGGGCAAGCGGCGCAAGAATCAGAAGAAACAGCGAGCTTATTCCGAAAACTCGCTGAAGAAAAAACGATAACTGACCGTAAAACAAGCCGTAGCTGAGGTCAAGACCGATTGCGCCCACGCCGTAGCCGAGCTTTTCGCGAAGGGAAACTTTATTCATACCGTCACATCCTTGAATGTTATGGATATATGTTAGCATAAAACAAGATTTAAGGCAACAGCAAATGCAATATAAAAGAAAAAACCGCCCGATGAACGGACGGTTTTTGAAGTTTGAGTTAAATTATTCAGCCTTGAGACCGCCAAGGAAACCCTTAACTTCTGCGAAGATGCCTTCGATATCGAGGTCAGCAAGAACAGCTTCAACTTCAGCGATGATGCCTTCAACTTCAGCTACGAGAGCGTCGAAGTCGATTGTCTTAACGAATTCGATAACCTTATTGAGAACTTCTTCCCAATCAATGTTAGCTACTGTGTTAGCAATCTGATCTTCAACTGCACATTCGTGAGTCTTTTCGTCAGCAAGCTTAACCTTTACGCCGCAGTCAGCACATTTCTTTTCGCAAGTTGCAGCAGCTTTGTGATCTTTGAGGCAGTTCTGGCAATCCTGCATTTCGCCGCACCATGCGCAAGCTTCTGCGCCCTTGGGGCATGAGCCTTCGTGAGTAGCGAGGTCATCGGTAGCAACCTTAGCACCGCAGTACTGGCAATCCTTGAAATCTACAAGGCAGCCGCCGTTAACGTGTGCTGCATAAGCCTTAGCGTCAACAAGCTTAGCTTTGCATGAATCACAAGTAAGGTCTGCTTCGCCTGCAAATGCAACTGTGCATGCTGAAAGAGCGAAGATGAGAGCGAAAACGAGAGCAAAAAACTTTTTCATTTTCTTTTGTCCTTTCTATGTAGAAATTTTTCCTGATGCGATTATTCGCATTCAAAGATAACTAATATTAGCACTTTTTGTATGATATGTCAATGGGTGATAAATATTTTTTAACCGAACAAAAACAATTTATTAACTGTTTTTTAATCAAACATACCCGTTGACATATATCTTTCGCCGCCGTCGGGCAGAAGAACAACGATTTTTTTACCTTTATTCTCTTCTCTTTCAGCAACAACCGTTGCCGCATAAAGAGCCGCACCCGATGAAATGCCGATTAAAATGCCTTCTGTTTTAACGGTCTGCCTTGCGGTTTCATAGGCTTCTTCGGTTGTGACGGTTATGATTTCGTCATATATTTCGGTATCGAGAATTTTCGGAATAAAGCCTGCGCCGATGCCCTGCAAGCCGTGTGCGCCTGCTTTCCCCTGCGAAAGAAACGGAGAATCCGCAGGCTCAACCGCAATTATTTTTATATCGGGATTTTTCTCTTTGAGATATCTGCCGACTCCCGTTATTGTGCCGCCCGTGCCGACTCCCGCAACGAAAATATCAGCTTCGCCGTCAGTATCAGCCCATATTTCGGGGCCTGTTGTTTTATAATGCGCTTCGGCGTTTGCAGGGTTATCAAACTGTGCGGGGATAAAGCTGTTTTCGATTTCGGCAGCAAGCTCGTTTGCCTTTGCAATAGCTCCCGTCATACCCTTTGAACCGTCGGTCAGCACAAGCTCTGCGCCGTAAGCGGCGAGAAGTTTTCTTCGCTCAAGGCTCATTGTTTCGGGCATAGTGATTATGACTCTCAGCCCCATCTGCGCCGCGACGGATGCGATTCCGATGCCCGTGTTGCCGCTTGTAGGTTCAATTATAACGGAATTTTTGTTTATTTTACCGCTTTCCATAGCTTCCCTGAGCATCTCGAAGCCGACTCTGTCTTTTGCACTGCCTGCAGGGTTTCTGTATTCAAGCTTTGCAAGAATTTCAGCTTCCGCGCCCGTCTTATCCGCATAAGCCGAAAAACGTACAAGCGGTGTGTTGCCGATGGTTTCGGCGGCATTGTTATATATTTTCAAACAAAACACCTCATTTCATATTACGATTATATCAACGCGGTCTGCCTTCGTCAAGAATAACGGTTGTTTTGTTTAATTTAACCAAAAAAACAAGGCATTTTTTTACACTTATAATTTTTGTTTTTTCTTGATTTACTGTGATAAAGTATTATAATAAAACTGAATAAGCGGGTGTACCGCAAAATATGATTTTAAGGAGAAATTATAATGGCAGAAAAAGTTAAGATTGGTATAATCGGCTGCGGCGGCATCGCAAACGGCAAACACCTCAGAGCTATTGAAAACATTGATTTTCTTGAACCCGTTGCATTCTGCGATATCATTGAAGAAAGAGCGATTGAAACCGCTAAAAAATACGGCTCGGCAGACGCTAAAGTTTATACGGATTACAAAGAGCTTCTCAAGGACGAAAGCATTGTAGCCGTTCACGTTTGTACTCCCAACCGTTCACACAGCTTCATCACCATTGATGCTCTTGAAGCAGGCAAACACGTTCTCTGCGAAAAGCCCATGGCTAAAACTTACGCAGAAGCAAAGGCGATGTATGAAGCATCGGTAAGAACGGGCAAGGTTCTTTCAATCGGCTATCAGTCACGTTGGAGAGGCGATTCCCTCTATCTTAAGGAATGCTGCGAAAACGGCGATTTCGGCGAGATTTACTATGCAAGAGCTCTTGCACTCCGCAGAAGAGCGGTTCCCACCTGGGGCGTATTCCTTAACGAAGAAGAGCAGGGCGGCGGGCCGCTTATCGACATCGGCACACACGCTCTCGACCTCACCCTCTGGATGATGGATAACTACAAGCCCAAGATGGTTGTAGGCACAAAATATAAGAAACTCGGCGACCAGAAGAACACCGCAAACGCATGGGGCGACTGGGATCCCGAAAAGTATACGGTTGAGGATTCGGCGTTCGGCTTTGTTGTTATGGAAAACGGCGCAACCGTAAGCGTTGAATCAAGCTGGGCAATCAACATTGCTGACCCCTGCGAGGCTTCAACTCTTATCGCAGGCGTTAAGGGCGGCGCAGATATGCTCGGCGACGACCTTCGTATCAACTACGTCAAGAACGGCAGACAGGTTATCGAAACTCCCAGCTTCGATGCAGGCGGCGTTGCATTCTATGACGGTGCAAGCGATAAACCCGAAGAACTCGAATGCCGTGCATTCTATGATGCGGTTCTCAACGGTGCAGAGCTTCGCACAAAGCCCGAGCAGGCTATGGTTGTAACCCAGATTCTTGAAGCAATCTATGAATCGGCAAAAACCGGCAAGCCCGTATATCTTAACAACGACTAAGAGGTAAAACAATGAAAATTGCAGTTCAGGTTTACTCGGTAAGAGAACATATAAACGACACCGAAACTCTTCTCAAGGCGCTTGAAGAAATCAAGAAAATCGGCTATGACGGCGTAGAGTTTGCAGGTTATTTCAACACAGATGCCGCAACAATAAAAGCAAAGCTCGATGAACTCGGCCTTGTTGCAGTCGGCGGTCACATAGGTCTTGAAGATTTTGAGGGCGATAAACTCGAAGAAACCATCGAATTCCAGAACACCCTCGGCGTTAAGGCAATCGGCGTCGGCGGCGCGCCCCACGGCACAATGCTTGAATGTGCAAACACGGGCGTTGTTCTCGGCAAGGCGCAGGAATACGCTATGGAAAAATACGGTATGAAGGTTTATTACCATAACCATTGCGAAGAATTCGAAGCTATGGATAAGGGCATTCTTCCCATCGACGTTATCGGCGGCTGCTGTTCGCTCGAAATTGATACATACTGGAGCTTCCACGCAGGTATGGATAACTACAAGTTCATAACCGAAAACAAGGATAATATTATTCTTCTTCACGTTAAAGACGGTATCGACGGCAAGCCCAAGGCTCTCGGCGAGGGCAACTGCGATATCCCTGCCGTTGTGAAAGCGGCAAAGGATATCGGTATGGAATGGCTTATCGTTGAACACCACGACCCCGTACCCACCGGCTTCGAAGATATCACAAGAAGCCTTGCTTATCTCAAAAGCATTATTTAAGGAGAAATCACAATGAAACTCGGTGTATTTACAACTTTACTTTCAAACCTCTCGCTCGAAGAGGCACTCAAATATTTCAAATCGCTCGGCATTGAAATGGTTGAAATCGGCTGCGGCGGATACCCCGGCAACGCACACGCAGACCCCGAAATTCTTCTCAATGACGAAGCTAAGCTTGAAGAATTCAAGGCTCTTATCAAGAAATATGATATGCAGATAAGCGCTCTTTCCTGCCACGGCAACCCCGTTCACCCCAACAAGGAAATAGCCGCTGAATTTGATAAGACAATCAGAAACACAATTCTGCTTGCCGAAAAGCTCGGTCTGAGCCAGATCAACACATTCTCAGGCTGCCCCGGTGACAGCGAAAACGCAAAATATCCCAACTGGGTAACCTGCCCCTGGCCCAATGATTTCGGCGAAATTCTTGAGTGGCAGTGGAACGAGGTTCTTATTCCTTATTGGAAGAATCTTGTTGAGTTTGCAAAAGCTCACGGCGTTAACAAAATCGCTCTTGAGCTTCACCCCGGCTTCTGTGTTTACAACACGGATTCTCTTCTCCGTCTGCGCGAGGCAGTAGGCCCCGAAATCGGTGCAAACTTTGACCCCAGCCATCTTATCTGGCAGGGAATGGATCCCGTTGCCTGCATCCGTAAGCTTGGAGATGCAATCTTCCATTTCCACGCAAAGGATACAAAGATTGATAAATACAACACCGCAATCAACGGCGTTCTCGATACCAAGCCCTACGGCGATGAAATCAACCGTTCGTGGATTTTCCGTTCAGTCGGCTACGGCAACGATTATTCATACTGGAAGGATATTATCTCAAATCTCCGTATGATCGGCTACGATTACGCAATCAGCATTGAACACGAAGATTCGCTGATGAGCCAGAACGAAGGTCTTTCAAAGGCTGTTTCGTTCCTCAAAGAAGTTCTTGTTACCGAATCAACGGGTGAAATGTGGTGGGTTTGAGTTTCGCTCTGCGAAACAATGAAATACGCCTTCGGCGTGTGAAATATTGCTGTGCAATGTGATATTTTCGGCTTTGCCGAAAGTGATATTCGCCTTACGGCGAGTTTCGGAAGGGCTTTGCCCTTACCCATTTAAAAGGAAGCGAATACTAATGGTTAATAATAAAATCGGCTGTGCGGTTATCGGCTACGGCGGAATGGGCGGCTGGCACGCCCGTCAAATCAAAGAAAATATGACCGAGTTTGCAGAGCTGGTGGGCGTTTATGACATCGACCCGGAAAAAGCAAACAAAGCGGCTGACAACGGAATTTATTTCTTTTCGTCAAGAGAAGAGCTTCTCAGCGATGAAAGAATAGATCTTGTCACAATCGCAACTCCCAACGACGTTCACAAAGAAATCGCCATTGATGCAATGCACCACGGCAAAAACGTTATAAGCGAAAAACCCGTTACTCTCTGCTCTGCAGACCTTGAAGAGATGATTGCCTGCGCTGAAGAAACGGGCAAGCTTTTCACCGTTCATCAGAACAGACGTTGGGACGAAGATTATCTCACGATGAAAAAGCTCATTGACGAAAACGCACTCGGCAGAGTGTTCCGCATTGAGTCGAGAGTTCAGGGTTCAAGAGGTGTGCCGGGCGACTGGAGAAATCAGCCCGAACACGGCGGCGGA
>JAZSBC010000148.1:0-25942 GCA_045602245.1 Acutalibacteraceae bacterium
GAAATCATGATAGTTGACCGTGATGAGGCGGCAATTGAGGATATGCTTCCCTATGTTGTCAGCGCAAAAATCGGCGACTGCACAAATATTGAGGTTCTGAAAACCTTTGATATTCCGTCGTTTGACACTTGCTTTGTCTGCATCGGAGAGAATTTCCAGAACAGCCTCGAAATAACAAGTCTGCTAAAGGAATGCGGTGCAAAGAAGGTTATCAGCAAGGCGGACAGAGATATTCAGGAAAAGTTCCTTCTGCGTAACGGTGCGGACGAGGTTATTTATCCCGAGAAGAATATGGCGGAGCGATATGCCGTGACCGAAAGCAGCGAGCATATCTTCAACTATATCGACCTTGGCAGCGATTATTCGATTTTTGAAATCGACGTGCTTGACAGATGGGTCGGCAAAACCGTCAAGGAGCTTAATTTCAGAGTCAAGTATAACCTCGTTGTGCTTGCAACGAAGAAAAACGGCGAAGTGAAGCCCGTTATCACAGGTGAAAGACATTTTGAAAAAGACGAACACCTTCTTGTCCTCGGCAAAGAAGAAGATGTCCGCAAGCTTACGAAATAACATTGACAAACTAAAATCAATGCGGTGCAGAAATCTGCACCGCATTGATTTTTATTGTATATAAATTTGTTAGGAAACAAAACAGAAGATAATTTAATAGAACCCAAATTTAAGTTGTTGCAACAAAATTTATATCATTTTTACTACAATATTCTGCTGCTTTCGAACCGAGAGGAGCATATATAGCAAAATTTACATCTGTATCATCAAAAGCATCGCTCCAAATAACGGTTGTTTTTGAATTGATTACCGCTTTTTTTAAGTTTATGCATTTGAAAAATGCATGTTTGCCGATACGCTCTACCGACGCAGGTATTTCTACCTCGACAATACTTTCACAACGCGCAAACGCGCTGTCTTGAATTTCTGTGACAGAAGAAGGAAGATAAATTTTTTGCAGAGATTTGCACCCCACAAATGCTCCACCAGCGATCGTTTTAACTCCATAGGGAATTGAAATTTCAGTAAGCGAAATACAATCTGAAAATGCACAATTTTCAAAATATATTAATGTTTTTGGAAAGGATATCTTCTCTAATGAATGACATCCGATGAAAGCACTATAATTAATTGTTGTTAAAGAATTGGGTAACACTATTTCTTTCAATGATTTGCAGTAAGCAAATGTTTCGTCATCTATCACTTCAACCATATCAGGTAGTTTTATAGATTCCAAAGATTCACAATTATAAAATGCCCAGTGTCCTATTGTGTTTACGGTATCTGGTATAGATATTTCTTTGAGATTTCTAAAATGTGCAAAAGCACAATTGGGTATATAGTTTATATTTTCGGATATTACTATTTTTTTTACTAATATTTTTTCAGTATCATCAAACTCCAAATCATAACCTAAAACAGGATACCCATCGAGTGTAGAAGGCATAATTATTTCGCTAATATTACCAGTATAATCAGTAAGTTCAACAAAGAAATCATATTCATCTAAATTACATTTATAAACATCATATTTCCATTCATTATTACTGGAAGGATAATAGAGTATAGAATTTTTTTTGATATAACTGTAACTTAAATTTTTACTTTGTGTGCTTGTTGTTTCATCATTGATATTTGTTTCTGTTTTATACATAATGCTTGGCGTTTCGGTTGTCTTGGGAGGAGGATTAGAATTTTTCTTGCCGCTTGCAGCTGCAAGAAATAAAAATGTAAAAATACAAATTGTTGAAATAATTAAAGATGATAATTTTTTGAATGTCATTTTTATAAAATCGCTCCTTACCACATTAAATTTATTACAACAAATGTAATAAATTTATAAAATAATAACATAATATGTTCTAATTGTCAATAACAACATATGTAATAAACGGGAGGTTGTTATGGCGATTTATACGGACATATTAAAGGAATTGAGAAAGGATAAAAATCTTTCTCAAAGCGATATTGCAAAGATGTTCAATATAAAACAGTCTATGTATTCTATGTATGAAAGCGGACGCAGAACCATGAAAATTGAAATGCTCTGCAAGCTTGCCGATATACTTGACACTTCAACGGATTATATCCTTGGCAGAACATCTCAGCAAAAGCCTTATCCCAAAAGATAAGGCTTTACAAATATCCCGTTGACAAACTGCGCTTTATAATGTAAAATTTAAATAATAAATTTTTGGAGGTAATTATTATGGTTTTAGCTGCTGTCGGCAAAAACGGCACAGGCAAGGATTTCTTCCTTGAATATGTTGCAAAAACTTACGGTTTCCCTATGATTTCAATCGGTGACGTTGTAAGAGAGCTTGCTGCTCAGGACGGTCTTGAGCTTACCCGCGACAATCTTCACGCAACGTCAAAGAAGTATATGACCGCTAACGGTCAGACTTTCTTCCCCGAGATGATTGTTAAGAAGATTAAGGAATCAGACAGCCCCAACTTCCTTGTTTCGGGCATTCGTCCTCCCTCAGATATCGAAGTTTTCAAAAAGGCATTCGGCGACAAGTTTGTTCTTGTTGATGTTGTTATCAGCGATGACGAAGTACGTTATCAGAGAATGCTTGCAAGAGGCTCCGAGAGAGACGGCAAGAGCGTTGAAAAGCTTCGCGAAAACGACCTTCACGAAGAAGAAATCTTCCACACCAGCGAGAGTGAAAAAATGGCTGACTACATTATGAAGAATGACGGCACGGTTGACGATTTCTACGCAGGCGTCAAGGATTTCTACGATAACTACCTTAAGGCAAAGCTTGACTAAAAAATTAATCCGCTGATTAATTTCAGCGGATTTTTTCTTTTGATATGCAAACAAAAACCGTGTGTTGAATTAACAACACACGGTAATTTTTATTTGGTTATTAACTATTAACCCATAGCGCCGCCGAGTTTACCGAGAGCTTCAAAGAGTGCGCCCCAAACGTCGCTCTGCATAGCCTGAGCAATGAATGCGGGAACTGTGTTGAGAAGGAAGTTTGCAATCATTTCAAAGAATTCAATAACTTTTGTCATGGGGCTGTCAACTCTGCCTACGCTGACGCTGAATTCCTTATCGAACTGTTCGTCAGCATATACCCAGTCTGAGCCTTTGTATTCTTCTTTTGAGAATGTAACGATAACCTTAACGGTCTTTTCGGCATAAGCTTCACCGGGGTTGAAGCTGCCGCTTCTGCTGATTTTTGCGTGGCCTGGGAAGAGATCGAATTCTTTGATTGTGTCTTCGCCGTAAACAACCTTGTAAGCGATGGGAACGATTCTTGTATCGCCGTAAACAGCCTTTGTCATATCAGCAGGGCCGTCACCTGATACTGTGAAGCTGATATCTGAGTTTGCATATGCACCGTCGTTGGCGCTGAAAGCAATCTTTGCTTCGTCTGCTTCGTAGTTTGCAACTGCGTTTGTTTTAACAACAAGAGCTTCGCTTACTGCTGAGGGATCCTGCTTTGCAGCATCGAACTTGAATCTTGCATAGATGTTGTACTGGGTGTTTGCCGTAAGACCCTTGAATACGTTTGATGACTGCCATGCACCGTCGTTGAGCTTGTATTCAGCGCCTTCAACAGCTGTAACTGTGATTGTTGTGTTTGACTTGTCTTCAAGAGCGATTGCAGGGATATCGGTTCTGCCTGCGAGCTTTGTTTTTACTGTGATGGTTGCTTCGTCGCTTGCATAGAAGCCTTCTGTTGCAGGCTTCTGAGCTGTGATTGTGTATGAAGTGTCTGCATCAAGGTTTTCAAAAACGATAGCTGCAGTTCCTACTGATTTCTTTGTTTCGATAACAGCACCGTCAGCGGTTTTGATTGTGTATTCGCAGCCGGCCGAAGCGTTGATTGTGATTGTTGTTGCGGTGATGCTTGTGGGAACGGGGTTTGAGGGAGCTTCCTGCTTGCCCATAACCTCTACTTCAAAGTTGTCTTCTGAATAATATGTTTTTGAATCTGCTGAGGGAGCAACGTAAGCCTTCACTGTGTACTTTGTTGCATAATCGAGGTTGAAGAACATTGTTGTGCCGTCGCCGAAAATCTTTGATGAAGTATTGGGTTCAATTACAACGCCTACAGTGTATTCTGAACCGCCGATAACGATGTTATCAATCTTTTCAACGGTGATTGTTCTGTCGTCCTCGTCGAATGTGCAGATGTCCTTTGTGCCGGGAACAGTGATGGTGGGAACAGCTTTTACTGATGCTGAACCTGCAACGGTGTTTGTATCATCAACGATAGCTGAGGTAATGGTGTATTCCTTATCGAGCTCAATGTTTTCGATGATGTAGCTGCCGTCTTCGTTTTTAATTAATTCTGCTTCGGGTTCAACAGTGATTGCTACGGGGTAGTAAACTGTTTCTTCGCCTTCGCCGTATGCGATGTTTTCAGGCTTTTCAACAAAAAACGACGCTGTTTCCTGTTCAAATACCCAAACGGGTGCGGGAATCTGAATTTCAACGGGGGTTGTTTCCGTTGCGCCTGAATCGGGTTCTGTGCTTTCGCCTTCTGCGCTTGCCGATACAGCCATGAATGAGAAAATCATAATCATTGACATAATGAGAGCAAGCATTTTCTTTGAGAATTTAATCATTTTTTTATCCTCCGTTTTATATTTTCTCGTTTTTGAGAGAATTACACAGTGCATTATATCATAATATTCTCAAAAAGGGAATAGCAAATTTTTAACATTTTTTAAACTTTATTGACTTTTACTCACTATTTTATTATATTTTACATTAGAATTATGAATCAAGGAGAAAAAATATGAGTAAGGCAGACAAAGCAAAAGAACTTTTTGAGGGCGGATGCAACTGCTGTCAGGCAGTTTTTTGTGCATTCAGAGATGAAACAAACCTCAGCGAAGAAGATGCATTGCGTCTTTCGGCAGGCTTTGGCGGAGGAATGGGCAGAATGAGAGAGGTCTGCGGTGCTGTAAGCGGAATGATAATGGTGCTTTCAAACCGTTTTGCATCAACTGACCCCAACGACCGCGAAAAGAAAAAAGAACTTTATGCACTTATCCAGAAAGCGTCGGGCGAATTCAGGGAAGAAAACGGCTCGATAATCTGCCGTGAACTTCTCGGGCTTGAGGAAAAAACGTCAGACCCCAATCCCGAAGCAAGAACAAAGGAGTATTATAAAAAGCGTCCCTGCTCGGAGCTTGTGCATTGCGCCGCAGAGATTGCGGAGAAATATGGCAAATAATTTGCATAAATAAAATCAATCTTCGTTGTTGTTCGGAATAACTTTTTTTGAGTGAAAAGTTAAAAGTGAAGAATAAAAAGTTTCGGATAGGCTCCGCCTGTAACCGATTCTGTATATTTGGGTGTGGGCAACGCCCACCCTTAACTATTCACTTTTTACCATTCATTATTCACTAAAAAACCGCAGAGATTTTTTCTCTGCGGTAATTTTTTATCTCTGAACTCTGCCTGAGCCGTCGCCGCCTGCAAGTTTTTCATCTTCCGAAACGGAAACTCTGTTGAAATCGCCCTCAACCGAGTGCTTGAGAGCCGATGCCGCAACCGCAAATTCGATTGCGCTCTGTGAATCCTTGCCGCTGAGAAGAGCATAGATTAGACCGCCGCCGAAGCTGTCGCCGCCGCCTACTCTGTCAACGATATGAAGGTGATACTCTTTTGAGAAGCAATAGTTTTCGCCGTCGTAGAGCATAGCCGCCCAGTCGTTATCGCTTGCCGAAATTGATGAACGCAGGGTGATTGCAACCTTCTCAAAACCGAATTTATCGGCAAGCTGTTTTGCAACCGATTTATATCCCTCTTTGTTGAGCTTGCCGCCGTAAATATCCGTATTTTCAGCTTCAATGCCGAAAACATCCTTTGCGTCTTCTTCGTTTGAAATGCAAACGTCAACGTATTTGCAAAGCTCGGTCATTGCCTCTCTTGCCTCTGCTCTTGTCCAGAGCTTACCTCTGTAGTTGAGGTCGCAGGAAATCTTAACTCCCTTTGCCTTTGCGGCAATACAAGCTTGCTTACAGATTTCAACAAGGTTTGCGCCGAGTGCAGGGGTGATGCCCGTGAAATGGAACCAGTCAGCGCCCTCGAAAATGCTCTCCCAGTCAAAATCTGAGGGGTCAGCCTCCTGAATTGCGGAGTGCGCTCTGTCGTAAATACAAACACTACCTCTCTGTGATGCGCCTTTTTCAAGGAAATAGATGCCGACTCTGTCGCCGCCTCTTACGATTTTGCTTGTGTCAACGCCGAAATATCTGAGCGAATTCACAGCCGCCTGACCGATTGCGTGAGAGGGGAGCTTTGTAACGTAAACGGAGTCAAATCCGAAGTTTGCAAGTGAAACGGAAACGTTTGCTTCACCGCCGCCGAAGGTAGCCTGAAGCTGGTCATCCTGAAAGAAACGGTAATAACCGTTGGGCGCAAGGCGAAGCATAATTTCGCCGAAAGTAACAACTTTTGCCATTATTTTCTTGCCTCCTTGACTATCTCAACAGACTTTTTGCAAAGGTCGATGATTTCATCCCATTTCTGATTGTCAATGAGGTCTGCGGTTACCATATATGAACCGCCGCAAGCCGCAATAACGGGGCAGGAGAGATATTCGCCGAGATTTTTGAGCGAAATTCCGCCCGTGGGCATAACCTTGAACATCGGGAAGGGTGCGCTCATTGCCTTGATTTTTGCAAGTCCGCCGCTTTGCTCTGCAGGGAAGAATTTAAGAACGTCAAGACCGAGTCTGTATGCGGCATGATAGTCTGTAGGAGTGGTGCAGCCTGCATAGATGGGGATATCCTTGCTCTGACAATATTTTACGATTTCTTCGTCAAGACCCGGAGTAACAATGAATTTTGCGCCTGCAGCGATTGCTTCGTCAACCTGTGAGGTTGTGAGAACGGTTCCTGCGCCTACGAGCATTTCGGGAACGTTTTCGCTCATAAGCTTTATTGCGGTTGCCGCACCTGCCGCACGGAATGTAACCTCTGCAACGGGCACTCCGCCTTCAACAAGAGCGTTTGCAAGGGCAACCGAATCCCTTTCGGGGTTGTTAAGCTTTATAACGGGCACAACGCCGATTGACATTATTTTTTCTGAAATAGCGTTCATTATATTATACCTCCGATTATTTACAAGCTTTTTCGCAAGCCTCAAAAAGTCCGTTGATGTATGCCGCGCCGAGCGCACGGTCATAGAGTCCGTAGCCGGGTTTGCCCGTTTCGCCCCATATCATTCTGCCGTGGTCGGGTCTTACATAGCCGTCAAAACCCGTTTCAACAAGAGCTTTTGTGATTTCATACATATCAAGGCTGCCGCAATTTGAAAGATGACCGCTTTCTTCAAAGCTGCCGTCGGGCATAATAAGAATATTTCTCATATGCATAAATGCGATTCTGTTCATCGCACTGTATTTGCGTACCATTGCGATAACGTCGTTTGAAGCGGCACAGCCGAGTGAACCCGTGCAAAGGCAAAGGCTGTTTGCGGGCGAATCAACGATAGCGAGCATTCTGTCGAGATTTTCTTCATTTGTGATGATTCTGGGAAGACCGAAGATGGGATACGGGGGATCATCGGGATGAATTGCCATTCTCACGCCGCATTCTTCGGCAACGGGAACGACCTTTTTAAGAAAACGCTCAAGGTTTGCCCAAAGACCTTCTTCGCCGATTTCACCGTAAGCATTGATAAGCTCTCTCACTTCGTCCTGAGTGTAGCTTGAATCCCAGCCCGGCAGGTGGATATCGTCTTTAAGCGGGTCAAGACCTTTCATCTGTTCCCAATACATAACAAGGCTTGTTGAACCGTCATCTGCTTTTTTATCGAGCTGTGTGCGTGTCCAGTCAAAAACGGGCATAAAGTTATACGTTACGCATTTAACCCCGTATTTTGCACAGCGGCGGATATTTTCGCAGTAAACGTCGATAAGATGCTCAACGTCGCCTCTGCCGAGCTTTATATCTTCGTGAACGGGAATTGATTCAACAACGTCGAAAACAAGACCGTTGTCATCACACTGCTTTTTCATTTTTGCAAGGCTCTCTTCGGGCCATACTTCGCCGGGTTTAACGTCATAAACCGCACTGACGATGCTTTTCATATTGGGAATCTGACGGATATATTCAAGCGAGACAGGGTCGGTTTCGCCATACCAACGGAACGACATTTTCATAGAATTCTTCCTCCTGAACGGGAATTTTTACCTTGGGACAAACAATGCCCTTCTTTTACAGCATAATTATATCACGCATTTGCGTCAATATCAATGTATTATTTTTTGAAAAAATATATCAAAGGAAAAATTTCTCTTGTATTTGCAGATATTTTATTATAAAATATAACCGTAACCCATATTCAAGGAGGATTTTTCTATGCCTACGTCAAGCATCACTAAAATCAAAACCAAGAGAAGCAACCTTTTCCTTCGTGTTGCAAAGGGACATTTTGCAACCAACCATTCACACAGCAATTATTATATCGACGTTGCCGCTCAGAAGTCGCGTCTTTCTGAAGCAAAGGCAGTTGCTCAGGAGCTTTGCAGCAACAGTCATTACAAAGTAAATATTATTGATACCATTCTCTGCCTTGACGGCACCGAAGTTATCGGCGCCTGCCTTGCAGATGAGCTTACCAAAAACAACTGGATGAATATAAATGCCCACCAGACCGTTTACGTTGTTACACCCGAGATGACAAGCGGTTCACAGCTTCTTTTCAGAGATAACATCGTGCCTATGATTAAGGGCAAACACGTTCTTGTGCTTGCTGTTTCCGTTGCAACGGGCGGAACGGTAAAGGCGGCTATGGAAGCTGTCAGCTACTACGGCGGCGAGGTTGTGGGTGTTGCTTCAATATTCTCAACGGCAACCGAGTGCAACGGCTATGCGGTCAATTCCGTATTCAATCCAAACGACCTTCCGGGTTATTATACCTGCCCGTCGCACGAATGCCCTCTTTGCAAGGAAGGCAAAAAGCTGGATGCTCTCATCAACAGCCACGGCTTCTCAAAACTTTAATCATCTATAAAAAATGCGGAGTGTTGGTTTTCAACACTCCGTTTTTGCGTTTTATTTTGAAATCATATTAAGAACGGCTTCTTTCTGACAGTAGCCTAGCTTCGTTGCGGCAACTTCGCCGTTTTTGAAAACGATGAGGGTGGGAATGCTGTTTATTCCGTATCTCATCGCAAGCTCGGGAGATTCGTCAACGTTGACTTTGCCGACTGTGATATCGCTGTTTTCCGAAGCGATTTCTTCAATAACGGGCGCAAGCATTTTGCAGGGTCCGCACCAATCCGCATAGAAATCAACAAGCACAACGCTGTTCTGACTCAAAACATCATCGTAATTATTTGCATTCAATTTAACAAGTGACATATATTTACCTCCGTTAATCCTTTGATTTATAATAAAGCATACAGTGGCAGTAGCCCTCAAAATCCGGGTCTGCGATTTGTGCTTTGAATTCGTCGCAAATGCATTTGAATTCGGGCAGTTTACCGAGGCGGCACGGGCAGTAGCCGTCTTTTTCTTTTAACCCTTTTTTGATGCTTTCAACGATTTCCTTGTTTTCATTAAAACGGACAGCCATACCGATTCCTCCTTTTCAGTTTAATTATACCCTTAAACTGCGGAATCTTCAATACTCTTTCGGGATTTTTTGAAAATAACGGCACACGCCCCGACCGTAAAGACCGAGGCGTGTGCCGTTTTGTGCATTCTCTTTATGAAAACTTTACTTGACGTCAAGCATCTGAGTAATAATTCTGTTGATGCCGAAGAGGTTCTTGAAGAATGAGATGAGTTTCTGGAAGAAGCCTGATTTTACCGAAACGTTCTGTGAATCGGTGATTTCTGCGCCTGCGTAGGTTTCTCCGTCTGCGTCAACAATTTTAACCGTTACCTTAACACTGCCGCTTTCGGGCGAAACTTCAAAGGTTGTGCCTTCGCCTTCAAGCTTATCGTTAACGTACCAAACGATTTTTGCGTCGGCAGGCATATTCTTTGCGTTTGCCGTAAGGCGGAGAGTTTCGCCGTAGCCGATGCTCTTTGAACCCGTGTTGTTTCTGATTAAAACAGAGGGAACGGGATTGACTTCGCAAATTTCAAATTCGCTGAAGCTTTCAACTTCAAAAACCCAGTATTTTTTATCTTCCGAAACCTTGAGTTTCTTTTCGCCGCTCCTGGGGCTGAATGAGAAGTTTTCGCGTGAGCCGTTTGAGAGACGGTGAACGATTTTTATGTTGGTTTTGCCGATGTAATCAGAGGGGATTTCCATTTTAACGGTAACCTTGCCGTCAGGCTGAACGGCGTTTGTGCTTGAACCGTTTGCAAGAACCATCTTGATATCAAAACAGCCCGTCTGCTTGAAGAGTTCGCCGTCGGAAATATAAACGGCGCTGTCATCTCTGCCGCCCTCAACCTTGGTAACACTGAGTTCAACTTCTTCATCGAATGCATTGCTCGGATATGAAACGGTAACGCCGAATTCATCGTTGGTTTTGTCTACTGTTTTCAAACCGAAAGTGAAGATATCTTTTGTTACGGTTTCGTTGCCCTCACCGATTTCGAGCGCATAAAAATTGAACGTTTCTTCCGAATAAGAAGCAAGGTGGATTTCTTCGATTTTATTGCAGCTTTCAAAGGCTGCTTCGCCGATTCCGTTAATAATGCCCAAAATTGTTACTTTTTTAAGAGAGGGGATGTTGCGGCATACAAAGGCAGGGATGGTTGATACATTTTTACCGAAAACAAATTCGGTAAGGCTTTCGTTGTTCATAAAAGTTGTTTGTTCTTTCCAGAAATTGGTGGGTTCTTCAATCTTGCAGGGATATGCATTGAAATAAACTTTTTTGATGTCACAATTTGCAAAGGCATAAGTGCGGATTTTTTCTGTGCTTTCGGGAATTGTAAGCTCATTAATTGCTGTGCATCCGTTGAAAGCACTGCTTTTGATTTCATAAAGCTTATCTCCGAAAACCAGATTACCTTCCGTTCCGCCGTTGCCTACTGATTTCAGCGATGAGCAGCCTGCAAAAGCCTCAATACCAATGCTGTAAACCTTTGAGAGGTCGATTGTTTCAAGGGATCTGCAGTTGTAAAAAGCATAATCTTTGATGATTATATCTGCCGCGCCGTTATAATTGAATTCAACGTATTGAAGATTGTTGACATTGCAGCAAATGTTTTCGGGGATTATATTTACATTTTCGCCGAAAACAAATCGGGTAAGGCTTTCGTTCTTAACAAAGGGTGCTCTGTCACGCCAAAAATCATTATCGGTTTCGCCCACACAAGAATTTGAGTTGAAATATACTGTTTCAAGTCCGCAATTTTCAAATGCCTGACCGCCGATTTCTTTTATACCGTCAGGAATTTTTACTGCGGTTATGCCCGTGCAATCTTTAAATGCCGAGTGAGCAATTTTTGTAACGGCAACGCCGTTGATTTTTGAGGGGATTTCAATATTTCCTGATGGTATTGCGTTTTCTTTAAGGCTGATTTCGTTGTTGGTAACAACAAGCATATCGGAAATATCCGTCCATACGGGTTCTTCTTCAGCTGCGTTTGCCGTAACCGAACCGAGAGAGGGGAGTGCGATTCCGCACAGACCTGCGAGAGGTGCCGCGCTGAGAACGAACGTTGCCGCAAGGGCGATTGCCAATGTTTTTTTGAGGAAATTTTTCTTTGCCATGATTTTTTCTCCTTTGAATTTTTTGTGGATTTTCATCCGTTTTCACCCATTAGACGAGCGCTGATTGAAAACGGTTCATTGTTTTTCGAAAAAATTTAAAATTTTTACAGTTCCGCTTCAAACCTGTAGGTTTCGTCAGCCTCGGCTTTGGTTCCTATATCCGAACCGAACACGCCTGATACCGAATATTTGCCTGAAACCAGATTCCATAAATAAGATTCCGTCATCACCGTTCCTTCGTCAACTGTGAAACGCAACGTGTCGATGACCGAGTTATCCAAATCCAGAATTTTTATTTCGATATCAGCCTTGCCTTTGGTTGCAGCCTGAGTGGTGGTTGTCTCTTTTTTTGTTGTGGTGGTTTGTTTTTGAGTAGTTGTTGCTTTCTTGGTTGTTGTGGTCTGTTTTTTTGTGGTGGTCGCTTTCTTGGTTGTGGTTTCCTTTTTGGTAGTTGTTGCTTTTTTGGTTGTGGTCTGCTTTTTGGTAGTTGTCGTTTTTTTGGTTGTGGTTTGCTTTTTGGTGGTGGTTGCCTTGGCTGACGATGCCTCCTTTGTTGTTGAGGTTTTTGACGTTGACGGGGCAGAAGTTGCGGCTTTGCTCTCTGTTTGAGTTGCGCTTTGCGTATCGCTTTCGGTTTCCGAAAACTCAACGGTGCCTATTGCTTCAAGCACAAGGGTTGTTTCAAAACTCGGTGCGGTTGTATATTCTTCGGTATAAGCTGTTACGGTTACGTTTTCCTTTTCTTCGTTGCTTTTTGCAACCGTAACAACGCCTGCCGTTGAACCCGTTACAACCGCCGCAACCGAAACGCCTGCAATAACTTTTTGGGCAGCCGTCATTGCCGCTATCTTTGCCGCAATGCCCGTGCCTGCCGACGTTGCCGCTGTGCCTGCGACGGCTGCTGTTGCCGCCGCACCCGTTCCTGCAACCGAAATGCCCGAAAGAACTTTTGCATATCCGCCGCTGCCGATGAATTTTTTTGACGTTTCCTGATATATTCTGCGAAGCGCCCATATAACAACGCCGACGGGTGCAATGCTGAACGCAGACGTGATTCCTCTTTTTGAAAACTTTTCTTTCAGGTCCTTGCGTGCCGAAAACAGCCTTGTTTTAACCGTACCTTCGGGAATTTCAAGAGTTTCTGCGATTTCGCCGACGCTGAGTTCTTCAAAATACATCATCAGAACGCAGGCTCGTTTTTCTTCGCTCAGTTCGTCGAGAACTTCCATAACCGTTTTCTGCAGCTCGTTCTGATCAAGATTTTCTTCGGGGCTGAATTCGGTGTTCTCATCGGGAATAACCTCAAAAACCTCGTTTTCTTCCGCTTCGAAAAGCATCGGCTTTCTCTTTTTGAGAAAATCCTTGCTTTTATTTGCAACAATCTGGTTGAGCCAGCTTGAAAAACTCTCGGGTTTATCGAGTTCGTTTATTTTTGAAAGAGCTTTAACGTAGCTTTCCTGCAGAATATCTTCCGCATCCTGATTGTTTTTTGTGAATTCGAGAGCAACGAAATACGCCCTTTCGCTTGTCAGTTTATAAAGTTCGTCAAAAGCTGAACCGTTGCCTTTCTGAACCTCGTTCACCAGCTCGGCTATCCTTTGTTTATCAACTTCCATATGTCCTCCTTTGCAGGATTTTGCAGGTTGAGATACTCAATTCCTTTATATATTCCTTTCTTGAAATAGTCGCAGGGTTTGTCAAATTTTTCCGCATAAACCATAACGGGTTCTTCACCGAGAGTTACGAGTTCCGTTATAACGGTTCTTTTTTCTTCGCAAACCGATATATCCAGAGAGTGGAGTCCGTCAAGATTCACTCTTTTTTTAACTGAACCTCCGTTCATTTTTCTCCTCCTTTCACCCGTTAGACGAAAGAGAACGAATTTCGGTTCATTATTTTTTGGAATTTTTGCCTTCTGATAAATAAGTCGATTGAAAAAGCAAAAAGTTTCAGCTTTTTTTAAAAAAATTCGACGATTTTAAAGAAAAAAAGTTTCGCAGATAACTGAAAATTAACAGAAATTTAACAGGGACAATTATCGCTGAAATTCGTCATTATAAATTGAAATAAGCCGAATTGTTTGATATAATGTGAATACATTATGAATAAAGGAAGAAATCAATGGATAATCTTCAGCTTTCCGAGTATGCACAGCGGGCAAAAGACGGCGACAAATCGGCTTTTGAAAAGATATATATTGAGCTGTCGCCCGAGATATATGCAATAGTCTGCGAGATAACGCAAAACAAAGAAGAAGCGCAGGATCTTGTTCAGGACTGTTTTGTTGCGGCGATGGAAAACGTTTCAACACTCAAAGAGCCTGATAAAATAAAAAACTGGCTGATAAGAATAGCCGCCAACAAAAGCCGAGACTACTTAAAAAAGAAAAAGCCTTCGATTCTCACCGAAGACCAGTATTCCATAATTGAAAATCTTGCAGAAGAGGATACGGCAATTATTCCCGATGCATCGCTTGAAACGGAAGAACGCATTGAAGACGTAAGAGAGATTCTGAACAGTCTGACAGAGGATAAGCGTTTGTGTATTCTTCTGCGTTACAGATACGATATGAGCTACGCGGAAATTGCGCAGGAGCTTGAAATAACCGAGAATGCGGTTAAAAGCAGAATTTTCAGAGCAAAAGAGGATATAGAAAAAGAGGCGGAAAAACGCAGGGAAAAGGGGCTTCCTCTTTTTGGTATCGCACCTTTCGGTCTCGCTGTTTTTGCGCTTAAGAAATCTGCGGATATTTCTGCCGCATCTTTTGCGGGAAGCGCCGCACAGACCGCGGCTTTAACGGCAGCGGCATCGCAGGCGGGAATTGCCGCCGCATCAACAGCTTCAACCGCAAGCACCGCCGCAACGGGTATTGGCGCAAAGGTTGCCGCAATGAGCGTTGCGCAGAAGGTGGTTGCAGGCGTAGCCGCCGCAGGTGTGGTTACGGGCTCGGCAACGGTAACAACGGTTGTTGTGAAAAACAAGATTGAATCCGAAACAACAACCGCATACGTTGAAGAGGTTACAACTGCTCCCGATTACGGGCTTGAAAACGAAACGGTTTTTATCCCTGCCGTTTTTGAAACCGAAACCTCGGCAGAGCCTTCAAAAAGCGAAATTTCAACGTCGGCGGTAAAAAGAACGTCAACCGTTTCGCATACCGCCGCATCGGAAACAAAAACAACCGCAACAACCAAGAAAACAACGACAACAAAAAAGCAGACTACAACAACCAAAAAAGCAACCACAACCACAAAAAAAGCAACGACTACCAAAAAGCCGACCACTACCGCGAAACCGACAACAACCCGAAAAGTAACAACAACAACAACACCGACAACCGTTACCGAGAAAACAGAAACAACAACCACAACCAAACCGAAAGCCAAAGCAACGGTGACGGTGACGCTTTATACCTCGGGTTCGGAAGAAACGCAGACCAGAACTCTGACCTTTGACGACGGAGAAACAATATCCGATTCCGTTGTTGAGCAAAGGCTTATGTCCGATTACGGAATAGATGCCGTATCAGACAGCATAAGCGAAACCGCCCGTTCGGGCGAAAGCTATTCGGTAGACGCCTATATTATTTCTTAGCGGAGGATACAGTATGAAAAAATATTTCAGAAGTTCATTAATGCTTGCCGTTCTGACGGTGATTACGGGGCTGCTTCTCGTTTCGGCGTTGCCGTATGCCGAAGCATCTGAAAGAGAAATCACCGCAAGCGGAAAAAATATGAGCGTTAACTGGACGCTTTATGATGACGGTGAGCTTTATATTGACGGAACGGGTTTCTGGAACGGTACTCCGTGGAAGAACCACTGTTCATTAATCAAAAGAATAACCATAGCCAAAAACGTTTCGTCAAGCAGTGTTCTTGGCTTTTATTTTGACGTTGCCAAGGGATATGATAATCTTGAATCTGTCAGCGTTGAAGAGGGCAACACGGCGTTTTTCTCGGATGAAAACGGCGTGCTTTACAGTAAGGATAAATCAAAGATATATCTGTTCCCTGCCGCATCGGAACTGACGGAATATTTTATTCCCGACAGCGTTGAAACCATCGGCAGGGGTGCATTCTGCGGCAGTAAGAACGTTACGGAAATAAAGGGCTGTGAAGGGCTGAAAACCGTTAGTGAGAATGCGTTTTATTATTCATCGGTTGAAAATATAACTCTTCCAAACGGGACGGAAACCGTAGGCAGACACGCGTTTTTTAATAGTTCGCTTAAGAATATAACCGTTCCCGACAGCGTAATAACTATCGGTGCTTATGCATTCAAGGGCTGTTCCGAACTTGAAACCGCAATCATCGGCAGCGGAATAACCGGGCTTACAACCGATACTTTCAGTGGTTGTACGGCTCTCAGCAAGATATCTCTCCCCGAAGGGTTGAAAACTGTTGGTCAGAATGCTTTTGAAAATTGCTCGGCTCTTACCGAAGTGAATTTGCCCGATGGACTGACTTCTTTGCTGTCAAATGCCTTCAGCGGCTGTTCGTCGCTCAAAAGCATTGTTATTCCCGAAGGTATAACAACTCTTTCGGCATATCTGTTCAAGAATTGCACAAGCCTTAAAAACGTTACTCTGCCCTCAAATCTGAAATCTGCAAGCAGCTTTGCGTTCAGCGGATGCAAGGCTGTGGAAAACGTATATTATACAGGCGATGAAGCAGGCTGGAGTTCAATAAAATTCGGCAGCAACTCATCAAATCCGCTTGAATTTGCCGATAATTTATATATTGACGGAAAGCTTGTTACCGAATTCGCTTTCCCTTACGGTACAACCGAAATAAGCAGCTATGTTTTCAAAAACTATGATAAACTGAAAAACGTTACAATACCGAATACCGTCAAAAGCATAGGCGAATATGCGTTCAACTATTGCAAGGCACTCGAAAGCATTGATATTCCCGACAGCGTAACTTATATAGGCGAACACGCCTTTTCATATTGCAGCTCTCTTTATGATGTTTCGGCTTCGGCAAATCTTGAGTATATCGGCAAAAGTGCATTCCTTTATTCGGGATATCATAAAGACTACGCAAATTGGGACAACGGTTTCCTTTATCTGGACGATTATCTGCTTTCCGTTGATGCGGATAAGGTTGCGGCGGACTGCAGAATTTATTCAAAAACAAGGCTCATTGCGGCAGGTGCATTCTCTTCCTGCCAGAAGATAACAAGCGTCACTATGGGCGATAAGGTTGAATATATCAACCAAAAGGCGTTTTACAGATGCCTCAATCTCAAAACCGTTTATCTTTCTTCCAATCTCCAAAAAATCAGCGATTCATCGTTTGCTTATTGCAGTGCTCTTGAAAGCATCAATGTTCCGCCGAGTGTTTCGGCGATAGAAGACAAAGCTTTTTGGAAATGCGTATCGCTGGCGGAAACAGATATTCCGAAAAACGTTGTTTCGATAGGCAACAGTGCTTTCTGCGGCTGTGAAAAGCTTGAAAAGATAAGGCTCGGCGAGGGTCTTGAAACAATCGGCTCGTATGCGTTTGCCGAAACATCTTCGCTTACCGAAATCTCTCTCCCCGAATCGCTTACCGCTCTGGCTGCGGATGCGTTCAGCTCAAGTGCAGTTAAGGATATTTATTACGGCAGTGTCAAAGAAAACTGGAAGAGGATTTCCAAAAACGCCGATTTCAGCGGAATAACGGTTCATTACACCATTAAAAACGCTGAAGAAACAGTAATTATTATTCATACCGATGATGATTTTGATTTTGAATCGGGCAACGTGAATCTTGAGGTTACGGAAGTTGAAAAGGTCACCTCAAAATTTGTTCAGAATGAATTTTACAGCAGCCTTTTTGCAAACCCCATTCAGATTCTCGATATCAGGCTTGTTGACGGCGACGGCAATCCGATTCAGCCTCTTCCCGATCAGAAAATAACGGTAAAAATAAAGTCAACGGAAGAGTTTCGTAATCATCTTTTATCGGGTCTTTCTTCCGCAGGCGATTATAACGTTGCGGCTCAGGATATCGGATTTGCAAACGACAGCTTTGTATTTATGCTCAACGGCGAGAAGGTTACCGTACCCGCGTCCGAAAGCTTCCTTTCGAGCTTCAGCATAATTCATTGGTATTCGGATGCTGTCAATCCGTTTGATTTTGAACCGTTCAGCCATAGCCGTATAACTGTTGAAGACGGATATATCATTCTTGAAACAAGCCATTTCAGTGAATATGCGGTCTGCACCGAATTGCTCGAATTTGAGGCTGAAAAAACCGAGATTAAAAACGGTGAATCGGTCAGCCTCTCCGTGATTTCACAGCAGGGCGCAGAGGTGATTTATTCATCGTCAGACGAGAGCGTTGCCGTTGTTGATGAAAACGGAGTTGTAACCGCAGTCGGCACAGGCTCGGCAACTATAACGGTAAAAATAAACGGAACAAGCATCAGCGATACTTGTGAAATAACCGTTCCTGCAAGAAAATTCACCGTTAAATGGATTGTTGACGGCGAAGAAACCGAGCAGACTGTAGCCGAGCAAAGTGCTGTGATTCAGCCTGAAAACCCCAAGAAAAACGGATATGTTTTCAAGGGCTGGACTCCTGCCGTTCCCGACACAATGCCTGCCTGCGATTTGACTTTCACCGCGGTTTTTGAGAAAGTTTGCGTAACGGGTATCAGCATTGTCACTCCGCCGAAGAAAACTCAGTATATTTATAAAACGGACAGCCTTGACCTGAACGGAATTGTTGTTAAGGTTAATTATTCAGACGGTTCGTCAAAGCTTGTGACGGACACAAATTCTTTTAAAGCAGAGGGCTTTTCTTCGGAGAAAGCAGGCACGCAGACCGTAACCGTTAAATACGGCGGATATACCGCAGACTTTGAAGTTAAGGTTTCCTATGCCTTATGGCAATGGATAATCCGAATATTATTGCTCGGATTCTTATGGTATTAAAAAAAGGGGCTGTGAATGCGGCGTTCCGATAAGACAGCATAGCAGAAATAAATAAGTGCGGCAGATGCCAAACAGATTGCTTATTAAATTAAGAAAGGATTTCTGCTATGAAAAATCAAATTATGTCTTGTAAATTCAACATTGATACAGCTTGTGTTGAGGTGAAGCTTATTGACGGATCTACGGTATCAATCGACTGTGATACAGTTGAGAATGAATATGCCCATAATATATGAAGTATCGGAGCTTGATTATCTCATCTACAACGAACCTATAAGCTATGTCAGATTATTGCTCAGTGGTAAAATGGAAGAATATTTAAGAAACAGCACAGACTACACCCCGCTATCCGAAATGAGATAAATTTTGAGCAGGCAACATCACACAAAAATGTTGCCTGCTGTTCTTTAACATTTCGTTAACCTTTCAAAAACACAAGCAAAACACCGAATTAATATAATTACTGCAATTATAATGTCGTATTATGCAATTTTACGGAGTGAAATTATGAAAAAACAGCATAAAAATCTTGGAAATCCCAATATACCCGATTACAGCACGCTGAAAGAAATAATCGTCACAGGCACAAAGCGCGGCGGTGACAAGCGAATGGTTATGTACCTTGACAGAGAAAAGAATATGTGCGAGCTTAGCTATAATCAGATGTGGCGCAAAATCTGCGGACTGGGAACATATTTCAAATCTCTCGGTCTTGTTGAACACAAGAAAATTGCAATCATCGGTGAGAATGTTATCGAATGGGTAATTGCTTATTATTCAGTTCTTTGCGGCGGAAACATTAATGTTCCGATGGATTACAAGCTTCCCGCCGAAGACCTTGCAGACCAGCTTATCCGCTGCGGATGCGATGCTCTTGTTTATACTGCAAAATTTTCTTCAATGGTTGAAGAATTCAAAAAAAATGAAAAAATGCCTGTCAAACACTGGTTTTGCATTGATGACTTTGATTCTTTCATTGAAAACGGATTGAAAATTTATGACAGCGGCGACAAATCGTTTGAGAATATCGAAGTTAAACCCGATGACCTTGCCTGCATTTCTTATACATCCGGCACAACGGCAAAAAGCAAGGGCGTTATGCTTACCCATAAAAACATTGCGAGCAACTGCTCCTCATCCTGCCGCGCACTTTCGGGCAGGCACGTTATCGGCTTCATTCCCCTTAATCATACTTATGCTTGGGTCAGCGCACTTTTCGCAACATACATAGTTATTGAATGGGGTTATATGTGCGACAGCATAAAGGACATTCAGAAAGACCTTCTCAGAATTCAGCCCTATAATTTCTCGGGAGTTCCCCTTGTTGTTGAAACAATTTATGATAAAATCTGGAAAACTGCAAGAAAAACGGGCAGAGATAAGGTCCTCAAAAAGGGTCTTAAAATCAGCAATTTCCTTATGAAGCTCGGCATTGACAGAAGGCGAAAGATCTTCAAAACAATTCTCGATAATCTCGGCGGAAACCTCAATATGATCGTCTGCGGAAGCGCAAACCTTGACCCCAAATATGAAAAGGGTATGCACGATTTCGGTATTGATATTTTCAACGGCTACGGTCTTACCGAATGCTCACCTGCCGTTACCTGCAACAAACCGGGCAAATTCAAGTTCGGTTCCGTAGGCACTCCGCTTGACTGCTGTGAAGTCAAGATTGTGAATCCCGATGACGAGGGAGTAGGCGAAATCTACGTTAAGGGCACAAATGTTATGGTCGGTTATTACGGCGACCCCGAAGCAACTGCCGACGCATTCGACGGCGAATGGTTAAAGACGGGCGATTTCGGAAGAATCGACGAGGACGGCTTCCTCTTTATGGTTGGCAGAAAGAAAAATCTCATCTGCCTTTCAAACGGCAAGAACGTTTCGCCCGAAGAGCTTGAGGACAAACTTTCAAGGCTTGATTACGTTAAGGAAGTTCTTGTTTATGACGAAAACAATAAGATCGTTGCCGAATTCTTCTTTGACGAAGTTGAATATCCCGATGCAAGAAGCAGAATCAAGGAGGATATTGACGAGTTCAACCGAAATATGCCCCTGTTCAAGAATATCAACAGCTTCAAAATCCGCGATACCGAATTCCCCAAAACAACAACTCTTAAAATTGCAAGAAAATATAACTGATAAAAAAGAACCGACTCGATTGAGCCGGTTCTTTTCATTTTATGAGTTCATCTGTAAGTTTAAGAATAAGCGGTGCAATTTCTTTGCGTTTTTTGGATGCTTTTACTTTATAAGCAGGATATGCAAAAGCACAAACAGCAATTCCGATTATGCCGAAAATTATACCCGGCACAAACATTTTATCTGTCCATACCATAACACAGCTCATTCCGAAGCCGAGAATCAGAGCGCCGAGTATTCCGACGGTAAGCGCAACTGCCATTGCAGATTTGTTAACACTTTCATCCAATCTGCGAAGCTGTTCAAGCTTCGTTTCTCTTTCATCGGGTTCTGTATATTTTTCTCTTATCCTTTTGATTTCTTTGTTTTCCTGTGCGGAATAAGAGTAGGAATAGGTCTTCTTTTCGTTCATTTTTATCCTCCGAATTAATTTGAATATATCTTACCCTGCAAAGATTTTTAAAATGATATAATTATGTTTTTGTTTTGTTAATTTGTTTTAAGCTTAACTGTGAAAGTGCTTCCTTGACCCGGCGTGCTTTCAACTTTGATTTCTCCGCCGAGAATATCAATAACCCGTTTAACAAGAGCAAGCCCGAGTCCGTTGCCTTTTTCGGAGTGAGATGTGTCACCCTGATAGAATTTATCAAATATGCGCTTCATTGTGGCTTCATTCATTCCGCAGCCCGTATCGGAAACGCTGACGGTGACATTATTGCCGCTATTTTTCAGATTTACGCTTATTTTTCCTCCGTTGGGTGTAAACTTAAGTGCGTTTGAAAAGAGATTGTTCCAGACTATGGTCAGCATTTCGGAGTCGGTATTAATATAAACATCATCTTCGATATCGGTTTCGATTTCAAGATTTTTATTATCCCATTCGCTTTCGAAGCCGATAAGACATTCGCAAAGCATTTCACTAAGGTTGCATTTTTTCAGGTTGGGATAAAGCTTCTGAGCTTCAAGTTTGTTTAGCTTGAGAATGTTGGTGATTAGTTCGGAAAGATGCTTGGTTACTCTGTTAATTGACGTTGCATATTCAAGCCGTTTTTCTTCCGGCAGATTCGGTTCTTCGAGCAATGCACCGTAATTCTGCAGAACGGAAAGCGGCGTTTTGAGCTCGTGAGAAACATTGGCAACAAAATCGGTTCTCAATGTTTCAATGCCTGAAAGCTCTTCCGCCATCTGATTAAGGTCGGCAACAATCGTATTGTATTCACCGATTCTTATAGGCTGAAGGCGGGTTTTGAAATCGCCGTGGGTTAATTTCTCTGTGAAATCGTGGATTTTCTTAACGGGTCTCTTAACAAGAATTTTTCTTCTTATAAAATCAAAGACGGTAAAAATCAGTCCCAGAAACAAGGCGTTATAGAATGTAAAAACAGCGGCAAAGGTTGTGTTTTCTTTAGTATATACTATTCCGGTATCACGCTGAAGAATATCAAGAAAAAGCACCAAACTGCAGGATATGACAAAACCTACAACCGAAAAGAACAGGGCAAATCTGTAAAAAGCAAAAAGCAATTTTTTTATCATTTGAGCACCGCCTTATAGCCGAGGCCGTGAACGGTTACGATTTCAAATTCATCGCAAACAGAAAACTTTTCGCGGAGCTTTGTCATATAAACGTCAACCGTTCTTGTGCTTGAATTTGTGTCAACATCCCAGAATTCATTCATAAGCTGCGAACGGGTAAAAGTTTTTTTCGGATAAGAAAGCATCTTGAAGATGATATCAAATTCACGCACGGTAAGCTGGATTTCTTCATCGCCGTAATATGCTGTATGTTCCACAGCATCAAGAACAAGATTACCGATAACAACCTTTTTGCTGACTGCAATTTTTGCTCTGCGGAGCAAAGCTCCGATTTTGAGATTAAGCTCGTCAAGATCAATCGGTTTAACCATATAATCATCAACCCCAACACCGTAACCGATGCGCTTTGACATAAAGTCATCTCTTGCAGTAACAAAAAGAATGGGTATTTCCTTGTTTGTTTCACGAACTGCGGCGGCAAATTCAAAGCCGTCCGTACCGGGCATCATAATATCGGAAATAATGAGGTCAATCTGTTTTTCATACAGAACATCATAAGCCTCATTTGCGTTGAAGCATCCGAAAACCTCGTGGCCGTATTGAGAAAGATAGGTCGAAACCGCTCTGTTAAAATCCACATTATCTTCAACTATAAGAATTTTAGGCATAATAAGCACCTCCGTGATAATTATATCATAAATTCGTTGTTTCTGCATTCTTTTTTTCAATGTCGGAAAGAAGTAAAAGATGGTTTTTATAAAAAGAATGTGTTTTCTCTTTGTCGGCGAAAAGTCCGATTGGTGTGCCGTGATCGCCTGTGCTTACTGGCATAACGTTCCACATTCCTGCTCTTATATCATATTTATCAAATTCTTTGAACGGTTCGGTTGACGGGTGTTTTGCTGATTCAACATCAACAAGACCGTCATTGCCGACAATCGGTTTGCCGCTTTTTTTGCAGTCGTGAAGCATAAGCGATGATGTTGCTTTCATAAGTATGAAATATGTGTTGACAGGCTTCTTTTTTACTTCATCAACCGCATTGAACGGATATGAAAAATAATAAACCGACGGTGAAATATGTATTTTTTCATTAAGCTCCTTTGAACCCTGAGCATACATATCATAAGCAATGCAATCGTTTGTATCAAACAGCTTTTTCATTACTTCAACAAAAGATGCGTTGCTTTTATTATCGGGAGAATCCGTCAAGCCAAACTGCTCAAGGTGAAAATCCGCAAATTTATGCCCGACTGCTGTCCTGCCGAAAATACCTGCGTAATTGTAGGCGATAAATTTAAGAGGTTTAATGAGCTTATACTTTTCGGCAGTTTCATAAGCCTTTGTGCCGTCAAGTGGCGAACAAATAGCAGTAACAGAACAGACAAAATCTTCTTTTCCTCCGAGAAACAGAGGAGAAACATCTTCGCTTGCTGCAACTTCTTCGGGCGCACCGTTTGCGAGCAGATGAGCAAGCATACGGCTTGAATTACCTCCGAAGCTGTGACCGATTAAATGAATCTTATTTTCGGCACTCCAACCGTCAAACAGCGGCTTGACGTATGTTCGTCCGTAGCGTTTGTGACCGTGTTTCTTTGAATGAGCTTCGCCGTAGTCAACTCTTGTTCCCGTAAGCTGTGCATAAAGCTCGCAAGCCTGATCCCAGGCACTTGACATCGGACCGACCGAAGCGGCATAGCATTCTGTTCCTTCGTTAGAAAGATATTCTGTGATGCTTCCGCTTGTTGCTCCCCAATAGGGAGCTTTCTTGTTTATGCCTTCGTTTTGTCCCCAGCCGAACATTCCGTGCACAAACACAATCGGATATGATAATTTTTTCATTTTAACATCCCCAACTACAGGAGTTTTAAGTTTTCTTCAATTCTGTCAAAGAAGTTTGCGAGCATTTTTCTGTCGCTCTCGTTGCCTCTTATGCAGGCCGTAAGCATTAAATCTCCGTTATATGAAAGCACATTGACCGCCGCACACGGTTTTTCTTTTGCTCCGCCGCCAACCCATACCGATGTCGGAACAATACCGTCAAAAGCGAGCAGCTCAGGTTTCATTGCACCAACGTTGCTGACCGAAAGATTTGCATTTGTATATCCGAGGCTTGTTATAAGTTCTGCTTGAGCATAAATCATTGTTGAAAATCCGAGATTCAGCAAAGGCTGACCGTGAAGCCCCATAAATTTATCTTTTTTCGCTTCGGTTGTGCTTTTTGCAACAGCTTTCAGTGTATCTGCCATTGTTTCGCCTTTGAACTCAACAATGCAGGGTGTGAATGCTGTATGATTTGTGTAGCCGATGTTTTCTGGATTTTTTATATATCTTCTCAAATCAACAGCGGAAGAAATGCCGACTTTTTCTGTTTCGTCACAACCCGAAACATCATAAAAAGCTCTGATATATGCAGCGGAAATGAGATCGTTTGCCGTTGCGCCGCATTCTTTCGCTTTTAATCTTGCAGGCTCAAAGACATCTGCTCCGATTTTCTTGCGGACAAGCATTTTTCTGTCGGTTTCTCTTAATTTGGTGAAAGGCAGAGTGTGTTTATCTTTTGAAGAAACAGCGGCAAAAAGCTTTTTGGCACTCTTTCTGTCCGATTCACTCATATCGTCATAAACACACTCGTATGCACGGGATTTGCCTGAATAAAAAACAGAAACCGTTCCGTTTTTTATATAACTGTCATAGCCTTTGAACATATCGTTCAGAAAGCTTTTCAGACCGCCGCCGTCCATACACATATGATTGAAGATAAAACAAAGTCTGCATTTGCCTTCGCAAAAGAACAGACCGATTTTAATCTGAACATTGCTTGTGACGGGAATTCCCTGAAGCAGAAAATCGTCTGCAGAACGCTCCAAATTCATTGTTTCTCTCACCGAAAAAATATCGTCAATATGATAATCCGAAACTTTCCAGTAAGGATTTATATGATTGTCAATGAACTTTGAATGGAAAACGGGTGCGGATTCAATAAGGCATAGAAGAACGGTTTTCAGCACTCTGATGTCGGGAATGAAATTATATTCAATCTCAAAGCGTGCAATTCTGTCCATCCATCTGCGGCACATATAGTTGACCTTATCATACATCTCTGCAGGAAGCTTTTTGGGGATATCCCCCTCTTTTCCCAGCATATCGATTACAAGGTTTTCATCGGTAAGACCTCTTGCAGCAAGGGCTTTTGCTCTTGCTGCTTTTTTATCCTTTTCTTTGCCGCTGAACTGTGAATTTATATAAGATTCAATTTTTTTAAAGTCCATAAATTCACCTTAAATTGTATGGTTGAAGAAGAATTCCTTCTTCTTATCGGTATCAAGAACCTTGATGGGCTTTATCTGATTGAGGTTTGCGCCGCCCTCCTTGAGCATCTGGCGGTAATCATCATATGTGCCCTTTTTCAGCAGCTTGACCTCGCAGTGACCGAGTGCGCCGCTTGCAATAAGAGGAGCAACCGAAACATTGCCTTCGCAGAGGGCTTTTTCGAATTTTTCTGCAAGTTCCTTCTCTTCATCCTTGCTGTGCTCGCCTGTTGTTTCAATAAACAGAACATAATGACCGGGTGAAGTTGTTCGGTCAGCATAAATGCTGTAGCCGATCAGGAGCTCGCCGATATCGTTTGAGAAGTTATCAACAATCTCGTCGAAAGCCATCTGGTTAATCTT
>JAZSBC010000149.1:0-5097 GCA_045602245.1 Acutalibacteraceae bacterium
AAGGCGCTCGTCGCGGATTCTCTTGTCGTCTGTATCGAGTGCATAGCGGATATCCTCGATTGCGAAGTCCTTGATTGCCTCGTACATTTCGGGATCGGGATCGTTTGAGGGGAAGTCAACCTTCTCCTTGCCGCACTCAGCCTTGATCTGATTGATGAATTCAACGATTCTCTGGTTCTCTTTATGAGCGTACATAATGCCGTCATACATATCGTCGTTTGATACTTCGTTTGCACCTGCTTCGATCATAGCAACAAGGTCGCTTGTTGAAGCAACGGTAACGTACATTTCGCTCTTTGCTCTCTCTTCAAGAGTGGGGTTGATAACGTATTTGCCGTCAACAAGACCGACAACAACACCTGAAATGGGGCCGTCCCAGGGAATTTCTGAAATTGAGATAGCGATTGAAACGCCGAGCATAGCAGCGATTTCGGGCTGGCAGTCGGGGTCAACTGACATAACTGTTGCAACAACACCAACGTCGTTTCTCATATCCTTGGGGAAAAGAGGTCTGATGGGTCTGTCGATAACGCGTGACGCAAGAGTAGCCTTTTCGCTTGCCTTGCCTTCACGGCGCTGGAATGAGCCGGGAATACGGCCTACTGAATAGAGTTTCTCTTCATAGTCAACCGAAAGGGGGAAGAAGTCAACACCCTCTCTGGGCTTTGCAGCCATTGTTGGGGTACAAAGCACGTTTGTTTCACCGTAGCGAACAAGGCATGAGCCGCCTGCAAGCTGAGCCATTTTGCCTACTCCAACAACAAAAGGTCTGCCTGCGATTTCTGTTTCGTACTTTTTGAAAGCTTCAAAAAACATTTTTCTACCTCTCTGTAAAATTATATTTCCACAGGCGGCGGGTTTGGGTTTAGCAATAAATTCAGAAACCTTAACAAGTGAAAAGTTAAAAGTGAAGAGTGAAAAGTTTTGGAAGGGCTTCGCCCTTACCCGAATATATTAAGCGTCGCAGACCCTTAACTATTCACTTTTCATTATTCACTGTTCACTCAACCGAAGGTTGCTCAATTTACCGCTAAAACCTAAGGGGAGAGCCGCCTGAAAGATTCGTTTTCTGCGTCGGTTTAAAGTGTTATCAAGCTAATGCTTTAACTTGGCAAGCTTACCTTTAAAACGACACAAAGCAGGCAAGATGAGTTCCTGCCTGCTTTATTTGGTAAATTATTTACGGATACCAAGTCTTGCAATGATTGAACGGTAACGCTCAATGTCAACCTTCTGAAGGTATGCAAGAAGGTTTCTTCTGTGACCAACCATCATAAGGAGGCCTCTTCTTGAGTGATGGTCCTTCTTGTGAACCTTGAGATGCTCGGTGAGGTCGTTGATTCTCTTTGTGAGAACAGCGATCTGAACTTCGGGTGAACCTGTGTCACCTTCGTGGAGAGCATATTCCTGCATGATTGCGGTCTTTTCTGCCTGTGTCATTGTTTTTCACCTCATTTAATTATTTGCCTCGGCTCCCAGAAAGCGGCAGGTGAACACCTTGATTAAGGTTTACTCCGAAATCCGAGAAACGGGCACGTGCAAAACGGATTATATCACAAAGAAAATAAAAAGTAAAGACTTTTTTGAAAATTATTTTCGATGCCATTTTTGCCTTTCGGGCATAGTATGAATTGAGGGCTTTGCCTTCAAAGTTTCGTTTATTGTTAAGAAAGGATGACGGACGGCGTTTCTTTGTGCGAAGGTGTATCGGGTATACATCGAGCATAAAAAACGCCGAGCAAACAAATCCGACTCAGCAAAAGTTTGCGTTCCGTCGCCTTTATAAGCAATAAAACAAGGCGGCTGCGTTGACGGTGGCAATAAAATTGCCTATGGGGAGCCTGACACATCTGCAGCCGCCATCATCATAGATTATTCGCTTTCGCCAACCTTATTGAGTGCTTTCAGCGGGTCAACGTATTCGCCGTCAATAAGCACTTCAAGGTGAAGGTGGTCGCTTTCGCTGATTTCAACGGGAATATGCCCGAGAGTGCCTATTTTATCGTATTTTTCAACCTCCGTGCCTTCGGGCAGACAGCTTCCCTCTTTCATACCGCAGTATCTTGCCGTCATACCGTTTCCGTGGTCAATCTCAACAACCGTACCCCAGAAACCGTCGTCATAAACCTTTGTTATTTTGCCCTCACTTACCGCAACAACCTCGTTGCCCGCGCTGCCGCCGAAATCAACTCCGTTATGCACTCTCCAATCGCCCATTGTTTTGGACTGCACCATTTCTCCGTTGCTGTAGTCCTTGATGATATCACTGCCCATCGGCAGAGCAAAATTGCCCGAATATGGCTTGTTTTCTTCGATTTTTTCTGTTGTCGGCGCAACGTAAATGCGCTCGTCTGCAACACCGCTGACTCCGATATTTGCTTCTTCGGTCATCGGCTGATTTGTTTCTTCGGCGCTCCATCTGACCGTCACTCTTTCAAAGTTATCGTCTTTCGTTTTGTCCGGCATTCTGATTATGCCGACCGACGCACCTATGCCGATTGCAAAAAGACACACGGTGAGCGCAATATAAATATTCGGATATTTTTTGAAACTTTTTTTCATTTTTATGCCTCATTTCAGTTTTGTTTTCTTGTGTATTTTGGGCATAAAAGCCTCTTATTATTCTTTGAGGAAGATAATTTGAAAAAAATCGGCAATATTATCGGAAAAAATTAAAATTTCTCTTGATACTTGATTGATTTTCTGTAATAATAATAGGGTATAAGTAAAATTCATTATAATGGATTAGGAGTGCATATTTTTGGATAATAAAAAACTTGCAGAGCTTCTCTTCCCTCAAATCGACAAAACCCCCGATTATTATGAGGAGCTCTATCCCGAAAGAGGTCTTGCGGAGGGTGCAAGAGTAACCCGTTTCGCACCGTCACCCACAGGCTATCTTCATATCGGCGGACTTTTCGGTGCGCTTGTTGACGTGCTGACCGCTCAGAATACAAACGGCGTTTCATACCTCAGAATTGAGGATACAGATAAAAAGCGCGAAATTGACGACGGCGTTTCGGCAATCATCAACGGCTTTGATTATTTCGGCGTTGAGTTTACCGAGGGCGTAACGGGCTTCGGCACGGAAAAAGGCGCATACGGTCCTTATACCCAGAGTCAGCGCGCAGAGATTTATCAGGCAGTTGCAAAGAGCCTTGTTGAAAAGGGTCTTGCATACCCTTGTTTCTGCACTGCGGACGAGCTTTCAGAGCTTCGCAAGGAGCAGGAGCAGGGCGATGCTCTTATCTGGGGCTACTTCGGTAAATGGGCAAAGTGCCGCAATCTTACCTATGAGCAGATTGAGCAGAATATCGCCGAGGGCAAACCCTGGGTGCTTCGTCTCCGCTCCGAGGGCGACGAAAACAAAAAAGTTGTTTTTGACGACGTTATCAGAGGCAAAATAGAGATGCCTGCCAACATAATTGATGAAGTTCTTCTCAAATCGGACGGTATTCCCACCTATCATTTTGCCCACGCCTGCGATGACCATTTTATGAGGACAACCCACGTTATCAGAGGCGAGGAATGGATTTCATCCGTACCCAAACACATCGAGCTTTTCAAGGCTTGCGGATACAAAGTGCCGAAATACGCACACACACCGCAGGTGCTTAAGATAGACGAAGAAACGGGCGACAAGCGTAAGCTTTCAAAGAGAAGGGACCCCGAAGCGGCTGTCAGCTACTTTGTTGAGGGCGGCTTCCCCAAGGAGAGCGTGCTTGAATACCTGCTCACTCTCATCAACTCAAACTTTGAGGACTGGAGAAGGGCAAATCCCAAAGAGGATATCTCAAAGTTCCCCTTCAATCTCAAGAAAATGAGTTCAAGCGGCTGCCTTTTCGACCTTGTGAAGCTCAACGACGTCAGCAAAAACGTTATTTCAATTATGAGCGCACAGCAGGTATACGAAAATATTGCTCAGTGGGCAAAGGATAACGACCCTGAATTTTATGAGATATTTACCGCGGATGCCGCTTATTCAACTGCCGCTGTCAATATTGACAGAGAGAATCCCAAGCCCCGTAAGGATATTGCAAAATGGAGCGAGGTTAAGGACTATTTCTCGTATCTTTACAAAGAGCTTTATACCGCCGATTATACTCTTCCCGAAAACGTGACAAAAGAAGATGCCGCGGCAATAGCAGAAAAATATCTCGGCGAATTCTCGCTTGCAGATGATAAAGACCAATGGTTTGCAAGAATCAAAGAGATGTGCGAGCCTCTCGGCTTCACACCCAACGTTAAGGAATATAAAAAGAATCCCGAAGCTTTCAAAGGTCACGTAGGCGACGTTTCAACCGTTATCAGAATTGCGCTGACATCGAGAAGAAACACACCCGACCTTTATTCGATAATGAATCTTCTCGGCGAAGATGAAATCAGATCAAGACTTAACGAAGCAATCGCAAGCTGGAAATAAGTTTGAGTGAAAAGTTAAAAGTTCAAAGCGCAAAGTTTCGGACAGGCTCCGCCTATGACCGAATATATTAAGCGTCGCAGACCCTTAACTATTCACTATTCATTCCAAAGAAAGGATATAAAAATATGGACGAACTTAACACAACCTCAAATTTTATATATGATTTTATTGACGAAGACCTTGCAAACGGCGTGAATACCCGTGTTCAGACCCGTTTCCCGCCCGAGCCCAACGGCTATCTTCATATCGGCCACGCAAAGGCGATAACAATCGACTTTGCAACTGCCGAAAAATACGGCGGCATATGCAACCTTCGCCTTGACGATACCAACCCCTCTAAAGAGGACGTTGAATACGTTAATGCAATCAAGGCGGATATCGAATGGCTCGGCTTCAAGTGGAACAGTGTTCTCTATGCTTCAAGCTATTTTGATTTCATCTATGAATGCGCAATCAAGCTCATCAAGAAGGGCAAGGCTTACGTCTGCGATCTTACCGCAGATGAAATCAGAGAATATAGAGGAACCCTTACAGAGCCCGGTAAAGAAGATCCTTATGCAAACAGAAGTGTAGAAGAGAATTTAGAGCTTTTTGAGAATATGAAAAATGGTGTATACAAGGATGGTGAAAAGGTTCTTCGTGCAAGAATCGATATGGCATCTCCCAATATGAAC
>JAZSBC010000150.1:0-2158 GCA_045602245.1 Acutalibacteraceae bacterium
GTGTTGGTTGGCTTTTTTATATGAGGGATTTGAAGGATGAGCGGCACAGAGCAACAGTCCGGTGGACTGTTGTGACCGCGAGCGACCAAGCCGCCGCAGCGGCGCGAGTCAAATCCCGCTACTCCGACCAAAAAGTCAATCAACACGTTCGTGTTGGTTGGCTTTTTTATATGAGGGATTTGAAGGATGAGCGGTACAGAGCAACAGTCCGGTGGACTGTTGTGACCGCGAGCGACCAAGCCGCCGCAGCGGCGCGAGTCAAATCCCGCTACTCCGACCACTCAAAAAGTCAGGCAACACTTTTGTGATGCCTGACTTTTTATTGTTTGAAATATTTTAAAAATCTTTATCAATAACCATTTGTTTGTAATCAAGAGGTTCGAAACCCAATCTTTCATATAAACGTTTTGCGCCGTCGTTTTCGTCGCCGACCTCAAGACGAATTCTCTTGATTTTGCCTTTCAGTTCGTCTTCAAGATAGCTAAAAAATTCGCTGCCGATTCCGTGACTGCGGAATTCATCGTCAACGTATAATTCTTCAATCCATGCTGCCATTCCGCCAACCTCTGTTTCAAATTTCATCGAAACAATCGCATAGCCTGCAGCAACGCCGTCCACCTCAAACATTATGCCTTTTATGTATTCGGGGTTTTCAAGCGACGCATCAAAGCAGGAGAGCATCACCTCATCGCTCGGGAAATGCAAAACAGCAGGCGGTGCGTAGAATTTTTTGACCATTCTGAAAAATTCCGCTCTGTCATCGGGGTTGAAATATCTGAAAACGGTTTTCATATTTAATCCTCATCTTCAAATTTTATGTTATTCGTATAAATAAATTCGGCAAGATATTCTCTTGTTGCTTCGATATCAAGCACTTCAACCCACTGACCGTTGATTGTTGAGGGTTTCATATGCTCATCAATCGGAACGCGGGTTTGCTGAATATCAAAGGCAACAACGCCAACGCCTGCTTTGACGGCAAGGGCGAGAATTTCGGCAGGGGACATATCGGTTTGAATAAGGGGGAACACACCGTAAACCGTTCCGATAAGCTTGGAAATTCCTGCGGTTTTTGCTTTTTCGATAAGTGCCGAAATAACTTTTCGCTGACGTTCGGTTCTCATATAATCGCTGTCAAGCTTTCTGATTCGGCAATATACAAGAGCTTCTGCTCCGTTAAGGTTGACGCTTTTGCCGTGTTCAACGGTCTGGCGAGTTGTTCTGTTAATAAAGTCCGCTTCTTTTTTTGTAACTTCAACGTCAACACCGCCGAGATTGTCAATAATCTGAGTGAACATATTGAAATCAACCATAACAAAATGATCTATGTCAACACCGAAGTTGTATTCAATAGTATCAACAACAAGTTGAGGTCCTCCGTATGAGCAGGCGGCGTTAAGTTTGGCTTTTTTTCCTTTTGAGGGTATTTCTACCCAGCTGTCACGCAGAAATGACGTGAGTTTTATTTTTGCGTGTGCAAAGTCTACCGATAAAAGAATCATCGAATCAGATCTTGACGATGAGCCTGCATCGCCGTCAACACCGAGCAAAAGAATGTTGGTTACAAGCGCACTTTTTTCAAGTTCTGAAGATGAAACATATTCGTTTTTTTCAAGATCGTTGCGGGTATATCCTGATGTGGCAACAAGCAAATATGCCACGCCTGACGTGAAAACGATTGATGCAACAAGAAAAACAGAAGCAAGAGCAATCATTATTTTCAAAAAAACGTGTTTCTTCTTTTTCTTAGGTGGCTTCGGCGGCTCATAGTTCGGGGGCGGAGGAGGTGGCGGCATATAGTATTGCTGTTGATTAACGGGATAATTACCCGAATTTCGCCTTCTTTTTGAAATATATATATCGTCCATCGGCTTGTCCTTTCGTTGTTTTTTACTATTCTATATCAATTACATTATATATACAATAGCTAAATTGTAAATTATTTTGATAATCTTCTTAATTTGTTTGACATTTTAATAAAGGTGATTTAAAATAATACGGAGCGTAAGTGTTGAGCAGGTTGGGCAGTCGCGGGCAGCTTTGCTGCGTGAGGAAAGTCCGAGCTTCACAGAGCAGGATAACGGCTAACGGCCGCCGAGGGTGACCTTAGGGAAAGTGCAACAGAGATATACCGCCTGCATTTGCAGGTAAGGGTGGA
>JAZSBC010000151.1:0-3528 GCA_045602245.1 Acutalibacteraceae bacterium
AATATCTTGAAGATGCCGCAAGAGCAAGAACCGATGCCGAAATCACAAAGCGCGAACTCGAAAGAGTTTCAAAGGAGCTTGCAGCTCTTAAAGCATCAAGATAATGGCGGCGGAAATCCTTGCGCCTGCAGGCAGCTTCGAATCGCTCAAAGCGGCGGTGAGATGCGGAGCCAATGCCGTTTATCTTGGCGGCAGGGCGCTTAACGCACGCAGAAATGCGTCAAACTTTTCCGATGAAGAGCTTGCCGAAGCGGTTGAATACTGCCACGCGAGAAACGTTAAGGTGTATCTGACCCTCAACACTCTTGTGAGCGACGGTGAGCTTGAAACAGCATATGAAGCAGTGAAACGTGCCTGCGAGATTAACGCAGATGCACTTATCCTGCAGGATTTGGGACTCGCCGCAGTTGTGCGTCGGGTCTCTCCGTCTATTCCCATGCACGCATCAACTCAGATGTCCGTGCAGAGCATTGAGGGAATACGCACTCTCGAAAAACTCGGTTTTTCAAGAGCGGTATTGCCCAGAGAGCTTTCAGAAAAAGAAATTATCGCCATATCGTCACAGACGGATATGGAGCTTGAATATTTTGTTCACGGCGCGCTGTGTATGTGTGTTTCGGGTCAGTGCCTTATGAGTTCGGTGCTCGGCGGCAGAAGCGGAAACCGAGGTCTCTGCGCTCAGCCCTGCCGTTTGCCGTTCGGTGTTAACGGTAAGGGAGGCAATAACCTCAGCCTCAAGGATTTATCGCTTGTTGACGAGCTTCACAGGCTTGAAAAAGCAGGTATCTGTTCTTTTAAAATCGAAGGCAGAATGAAACGCCCCGAATACGTTGCGGCGGCGGTTACGGCTTGCAAAAACAGCCTTGAAAATACTTGTGATGAAGATTTGAACAGCTCGCTTCACGCTGTTTTTTCCCGTTCGGGCTTCACAAAGGGTTATTTTGAGGGCAAGCTCGGTAAGGATATGTTCGGCACAAGGCGTAAGGAAGACGTTGAGGGTGCGGCGGGCGTATTATCGGGTCTGCAGAGGCTTTATGATAACGAAAATCCGCTTATACCCGTTGATTTCAACCTGACCTTCAAAGAAAACGAACCTATGAAGCTTGTCGCCAAGTCGCTCGGTTATACGGTGTGTGCGGTTGGTGAAAAATCTCCCGAAAAGGCACTCAACAAACCGCTGACCGAAGATGACCTGATTGCGAGAATTTCAAAATGCGGCGGCACACAGTTTTATGTGAACAGTATAAAAATTGATTTTACGGAGGGGCTTAACGCTTCGGCAGGTGCGATTAATTCGCTTCGCAGAAATGCGCTTGAGCTTCTTGAAAAAGAATTTCTGAAAAGAGAAGAATCGCAGGTTGCAGGCTATGCATTGAATATGAAACCGCACACAGCATCTGCGATGAAGCTTCAGGCGAGATTTTTCAGCCGTGATCATATACCCGAAAATCTCGGCGGTATTTCAAGAGTTGTTCTTCCGATTGAATCGGACGGCGAAACAGTTGAGATGCTGAAGGCAAAAGGAATTGAAGTTGCTGTTGAAGTGCCTGCGGCGGTTTTTTCAAATTCAGATAAATATATTGAAAAGTTAAAAACACTTAAAGAATACGGTGCAGATGCGGTATGGGTCTGCACGCTTGACGGCGTCGGCATCGCCGAAAAGGCAGGTATGAAGATATCAGGCGGATTCGGGCTGAATATATATAACAGCGAATCGGTTGCAGAAATTGAAAGGCTCGGTGCAGCGGACTGCCTTGTTTCGTGCGAAATGAGTTTTTCGGATATTGCAAGGCTCGGCGGCAATTTGCCGAGAGGTGCAATGATTTACGGCAGAATTCCGCTTATGATGACGCGAAACTGCCCCGTGAAGAATAAAATCAGCTGTGCCGAATGCGGCGGAAAGAGTTTTCTTGTTGACAGAATGGGCACTCAATTCCCTGTTGTGTGCAAAAACGGTGTAAGCTTTGTTCTTAATTCCGTACCCGTATGGCTTGCGGATAAGGTAAGCGAAATCAAAAATATTGATTACGGTCTGCTTTATTTCACAAACGAAACAAAAGATGAATGTGCAGGCGTGATAAACGCCTATAATAATAATGAAAAAGCGAAATGCGAATTCACAAGAGGTCTTTATTTCAGAAAAGTTCTGTAAAGCTCTTGAAAATCGGGAAAGATAGCTGTATACTTTTTGCGAAAGGAAGTATGTTTTATGATAAGAATAGGAATTTTTGGCTACGGAAACATCGGCAAGGGAATCGAATGCGGAATCCGTCAGAATCCCGATATGGAGCTTGCTGCAGTTTTTACACGCAGAGACCCCTCAACGGTTAAAACCGTTTTTGAAGGTGTTAACGTTGTTTCCGCAAGCGAAGTTGAAAAATATGCCGATAAAATCGACGTTATGATTATGTGCGGCGGCAGTGCAACGGATTTGCCCGTGCAGACTCCTGCAATGGCAAAGCTTTTCAACGTTATCGACAGCTTCGATACCCACGCAAGAATCGCCGAGCATTATGCCAACACGGATAAAACGGCAAAGGAAGGCGGAAAAACCGCAATCATTTCCGTCGGCTGGGACCCGGGTCTTTTCTCGCTCAACAGACTTTATGCCGATGCAATTCTTCCCGAGGGACAGAATTATACCTTCTGGGGCAAGGGCATCAGCCAGGGTCATTCCGACGCAATCAGAAGAATTGACGGCGTAGCCGATGCAAGGCAGTATACCGTACCCGTGCCTGCGGCTGTTGAAGCTGTAAGAAGCGGTTCAAATCCCGAACTCACAACCCGTATGAAGCATACAAGAGAGTGCTTCGTTGTTGCAAAAGAGGGTGCGGATAAAGCAAGAATAGAGCAGGAAATAAAGTCGATGCCCAATTATTTTGCAGATTATGACACAACCGTAACTTTTGTTACTCAGGAGGAGCTTGACGAAAATCACGGCGGTCTGCCTCATCAGGGTATTGTTATCCGTTCGGGTGTTACGGGTGCAAACAAAGAGAATACCCATATCATTGAGTATTCGCTCAAGCTCGATTCAAATCCCGAATTCACTTCAAGCGTGCTTCTCGCCTATGCAAGAGCAGCGTATAAACTCAACAAGGCAGGGGATATCGGCTGCAAAACCGTTCTTGATATCGCACCTGCGATGCTTTCGCCGAAAAGCAGTGCAGATATAGTGCAGTTTCTGTAATATATATACTATATATAATGTATAGCAAAAAATAATTAAAAAAATGAAAAAAGTTCTTGACTGCAGAGGTTGTTTGTGGTATTATATTTCTACCTCTGCAGGAGGGTTCTTTTTTTGTGCCCAAAAATAAGTTGTTAAACTTGAGTTAAGCAGAGGGAGGCCTGGCTTTGTTTCAGGTTGCCTGATAGGCCTGAATACAGGGCTAATAATTCCAAAATGGAGGTGCCGCACATGGCTGCTAACGGTAAAAGAGTTAAAATCACACTTTCTTGCACCGAATGCAAACAGCGCAATTACAACACAATGAAAAACAAGCAGAACACACCCGACAGGCTGGA
>JAZSBC010000152.1:0-93945 GCA_045602245.1 Acutalibacteraceae bacterium
AAGGATTTCTTCACACACAGCTACAGCACCACTGCAACAGAGCGTACAGATGTTGTTAATGCAGAAGCAGGCAGCTTCGCAGCAGCAAACAACGTTACCGCAAGAGTTGCAGCTGATCCCATAGAAATCAAGAATCTTGTATCAGAAGGATATATCGATTCAGATTTCCTTAATGAGTACGGTGCAATCAGCACAGTTGTAAGAGTTAAGTCAGAAGGCGAAAAGAACGTGATGTTTGATAACAGCACATGGCTTCTCGAATACACTCTCACGGTAAAAGATACTGCAACCGGAGAAGGTGACTTCTTCGTTAAGGACACAACAGTCCAGAACTCAACAACACAGACTACAGCAGCAGTTAACGTTCCCAAGGGTCCTGCAGACGGCACAGATACCGATATCTGGGCAATGTGGCTCTGGGATGCAAACGTTACTCTCAACAGCAATCCCGTTTCAACACAGAGCTCAATCACCTTCAATGCAAACACAGGTAAATTTGCAGACGGTACTGAGGAATACGTTGTTGACGGTATGATTGACGACGCTGTTGATGCAGCAACAATTCCTGCTGTTACAAAAGACGGCTACGCATTCATGGGTTGGATTGATGCAGCAGATACAACTCCCACTTATGAAGAAGTTCTCGCATCGGTTCCTGCAACCATCCCCGAGAATGACCTCGTTCTTAATGCTTACTGGATGGAAACCGTTGATATCACATTTGATACCGGTGCAGGCACTCCCATCGAAACAATCACAGGCGCAAAGCCCTATGATACTTTCGCTAAGATTGATAATCCCACTCTTGACGGTTACACCTTCAAAGGTTGGGACGTTAAGGGCGGGACACTTCCCGCAACATATCCCGACAAGGATACAACTTACACAGCTGTTTGGGCAAAGCAGGTAACAGTTTCGTTTGATACAGACGGTGCAGCAGCAATTCCCTCTGTTGACGGCGACGCAGGCGATGCTTTTGAAACAGTAGTTGCCAACCCCTCAAAGGACGGTCACTACTTCATTGGCTGGCAGCCCGCTCTTCCCACAGTATTCCCCGAGGCTGATACAACCTACACTGCAGTTTATGAAACATATTCATACAGAGTAGAGTATTATCTTGACGGTAAGTTTACCTCTTCAACTCAGATTGAATACGGTATGCCTATCCCCACAGTTGTTCCCACCCTTGAAATCACCGCAGGTGAAATTCTTGACGGTTGGTACACAGACGCTGACTGCACAGCAAAGCTTGCAGCAGGCGCAACAATGCCCGCACTTGCACAGGGCGAAACATACAGACTTTATGCAACAACTTCACCCGCAACCTTCAATGCAATCTTTATGGTTGACGGCGAAGTTTATGCAACAGTTCCCACTCTCTACGAAGCAGATATCGCAGCTCCCGGAACAAAGGATTCAGATATCTCCGCTCCTGCTAAGGCAGGCTACACCTTCGAAGGTTGGGATCCCTATCCCGGTACACTCGATCAGCCCAATGATATGACGTTCAATGCTATCTGGACTGAAGCATACAACACAATTCAGTACGTTGTAGACGGCGGCGAATGGGAAACATTCACAGGCGTTGAATACGGTGCAGAATTTGAAGTTGCAGCTGATCCCGTTAAGGAAGGCTACACATTCGTTGGTTGGTCAGACGTTGAAGGCGGTACAACTCCCGTTGAACTTCCTGCAACAATGCCTGCAGACAGCGTTGTAACATATTACGCTATCTTCGAAATCAACAACTACGAAGTAACATGGAACAACGAAGACGGTTCCGTTTACGAAGGCCCCGTATCATATGAATTTAACGAAGCAGTTTCAAAGCCCGCAGTTGACCCCTCAAAGACAGGTTGGACATTCATGGGCTGGAAAGATGCAGACGGCAAGCTCTATGATGCAGATACAGCAGTTCCCGCAATGGCTGCTGAAGATGTAGTTTATACTGCATATTTCGAAATCAATCAGTACGACGTAACATGGATCTTTGATAACGGTGATCAGAATCAGGTTGATGAATACGACTTTGAAGAAGCAGTTATCAAGCCCGCAGATCCCGAGAAGACAGGTTACACATTCGCAGGTTGGAAGGATAACGCAGGCAACAGCTATGCAGTTGGCGAAGGCGTTCCCGCAATGATCGCTGAAGACGTAACTTATACAGCTCAGTGGACAATCAATCAGTACGACGTAACATGGATCTTTGATAACGGTGATCAGAATCAGGTTGATGAATACGACTTTGAAGAAGCAGTTATCAAGCCCGCAGATCCCGAGAAGACAGGTTACACGTTCGCAGGTTGGAAGGATAACGCAGGCAACAGCTATGCAGTTGGTGAAGGCGTTCCCGCAATGATTGCTGAAGACGTAACTTATACAGCTCAGTGGACAATCAATAAGTACAGAGTTATGTGGTTCTTTGATAACGGCGACAAAGAGCAGGTTGATGAATACAACTTTGAAGAAGCAGTTATCAAGCCCGCAGATCCCGAGAAGACAGGTTACACCTTCGCAGGTTGGAAGGATGAAGCAGGCAACAGCTATGCAGTTGGCGAAAACGTTCCCGCAATGATTGCAGGTAACGTAGTTTACACAGCTCAGTGGACAGTTAACAGCTACAAAGTAACATGGGTTTATGATGACGGCGTAACAGATGACGTTGTAGAAACCTATAACTACGGCGCAACAATCAATGCTCCTGCAACACCCAATAAGAAGGTTGGTTATACCTTCCTTTCATGGTCACCCGGAGTTAACACAACAATGCCCGCTCACGACGTAACATACACCGCAGTATGGGATGCAAACACCTATGACGCAGTGTTCTACGTTGACGGCGAAGTTTATGAAACAGTTCCCACCGACTACAACGAATCAATCGTTGCTCCCAAAGATCCTGCAAAAGCAGGTTACGTATTCGCAGGTTGGGAACCCGCAGTAGGTACAATGAACAGCGTTGACGGTCTTACTTTCAATGCAAAGTGGATCAACGCAACAGATACAAAGTATACTGTTATTACCTACACAATGAACACAGCAGGTCAGTACGTTGAAACAAACAAAGAAATCTTCGCAGGCGAAACAGGTGCAGCAGTTGATGCAACACCCGCAAACCTCGGCGCAGGCTTCAAATTCAACGCTGAAAAGAGTGAAGAAGCAGGCAACATCCTTGCTGACAGCTCGCTTGTTCTTACAGTTTATATCGACAGAGAGAAATATGACCTCACAACAATCGTTGACGGTACACCCACTTCAACTGAATACTATTTCGAGCAGACAGTTTCAGTAACAAATCCTCAGAAGACCGGTTATGACTTCGCAGGTTGGGACGGCACAGTTCCTTCAGTAATGCCCGCTGAAGACGTAACACTTACTGCAAAATGGAATGCAAGAAACGATACAGTATTCTATGTAGTAATGAACTACACAGACGATGTTTCAGGCGATGTAAAAGTTGACGATAAGTATGAACTTGCAGGCACAACAGATTCAACAGTTGCTATTGTTGAGGAGATTCCCGCAGAAGCAGCAGAGAACACAACTTATGTTCTTGTAAGTGATATCGAAAGCTATTTCTCAGGCGTATTCGCAATCAACCACTACAACCTTGATACTGCAGACAGCAACGTTACAATCGCTGCTGACGGCACAACGGAAGTTAACGTTTACTACGTTCCCGCTGAATATGAAATCACATTCTCAAGCGGTGAAGGCGAGTGGGAAAACGGCGACACTTCAAAGGTTGTAACTCTTAAGTACAATCAGCTTGTTAAGCCCAGCGCTCCTGCTGAAAACCCCGTAAGAACAGGTTATACCTTCGGCGGTTACACAGGTCTTAACGATGCAACAAGAGTTGCAGGTAAGAGAACCTTCACAGCAGCATGGACCGTTAACCAGTACGACATCACTTATGATATCGACGGCGTAACAAGATCAGAAACATACGATTATAACGCACCTATCAACAAGCCCACAGCTCCCACAAAGACAGGTTACACTTTCGCAGGTTGGTCACCCGCAATCCCCGACAATATGCCTGCTGAAGATATCACAGTAACCGCTACATGGGAAGTAAACAACTACAAGGTAACTTGGGTATTCGATAACGGTGACGAAGATCAGGTTGACAATTACGATTACAATATTACAATCGTTAAGCCCGCTGATCCCACAAAGACAGGTTACACGTTCAACGGCTGGTCACCCGCAGTTGATGCAACAATGCCTGCAAACGACGTAACTTACACAGCTCAGTGGACAATCAATCAGTATACAATCACATTTGATACTGACGGCGGTTCAACCGTAGGCGAAATCAAGCAGAACTATGACACAGCAGTTACAGCTCCTGCTGATCCCACAAAAACAGGTTATACATTCGCAGGTTGGGAGCCCGCAGTTCCCACAACAATGCCTGCTGAAAACGTAACAGTTAAAGCACAGTGGACTATCAACCAGTATGAAATCAAGTTTGACGGCCAGGGCGGTACTCCCGCACTCGAAACCGTAAAAGCTGATTACAATTCAGAGGTTGCAGCTCCCACAGCTCCCACCAAGGACGGTTATACCTTCAAGGGCTGGGCAACAACCGCAGGTGTAACAGATGCTGCACAGGCAGTTGCATTCCCCGTAACAATGCCTCTTAACGGTACAACCTACTACGCAATCTGGGAAACAAACAACTACACAATCACATTCGACAGCAAGGGCGGTTCTGCAGTTGCTCCCGTAACTCAGGCTTACCTTTCATCAGTAGCAGAGCCTGCTGCTCCCACTCTTGAAGGCTATACCTTCGGCGGTTGGTCAGCAACAGACGGCGGCACAACAGCAGTTACATTCCCCGTAACAATGCCTCTTAACGGTGCTACCTACTATGCTATCTGGACTATCGAATCATACAAAGTTAACTGGGTAAGCGAAGGCACAACAGTTGAAAGCGGATCAGTTAACTACGGCGGCGCTCTCACAGCTCCCGCAGCAACAAAGACCGGTTACTCACTCGAAGGTTGGTATGATGCAGACGGCAACAAGGCTCCTGCAACAATCGGCGATATCGGTAACACAGGCGCATCAATCACTTACACAGCTAAGTGGACTGCAAACACATACAACGCAGTATTCGATGCAAACGACGGTGCATGGGCAGACGGCGACACAACAAAGACCGTTCCCACCAAGTTTGACGATCCCATCGTTGCTCCTGAAAATCCCTCAAGAGCAGGTTATGAATTCAGCACTTGGGAACCCACAGTCGGCACAATGAACAGCGTTGACGGTCTTACCTTCAAGGCAGTTTGGGTTGCAGACAGCGACACCAAGTACACAGTTGAAACCTACACCATGAACACTGCAGGTACATATGATATGACCTCAGAGGTTAAGGGTGCAGCAACAGACTCAGTTGTAAACGTTAAGCCTGCTTCAGTTGCTGAAGGCTTCCAGCTTAACGATACTCTCAGCGAATACGAAGGCACGGTAACTGCTGATAACAGCCTTGTTCTTAAGGTTTATATCGACAGAAAGTCCTTCAACTTCAACACAGCCGTAACAGGCGGCACAACAACCGATGCTGTTTCGTATCTCTTCGGCGCAACAGTAGTTGTTCCTGAAGAAGAAACAAAGACAGGTTACACATTTGACGGTTGGTACTTCGACGGTACAAAGTATGCAGCAGGCGCATCATTCACAATGCCTGCTAAGGACGTAACCCTCACAGGTACTCTTACCATCAACCAGTACAAGGCAACATGGGTATTCGATAACGGCACTCCCAATCAGGTTGATACCTATGATTACAACGCAACAATCGTTGCTCCTGCAGATCCCGTTAAGGAAGGCTACACCTTCGATAAGTGGTCACCCGCAGTTGACGCAACAATGCCCGCAAACGATGTAACATACACCGCATTGTGGACACCCAATCAGTACACAATCACCTTCACAAACACAGGTGATACAACAATCGTTCCCATCACTCAGGCTTATCTTTCAGACGTTACCGCTCCTGCAGACCCCGAAAAGGCAGGTCACACATTCGCAGGCTGGTACGATGAAAACGGCAACAAGGTAAGCGTTCCTGCCAAGATGCCTCTCGGCGGTATGACCCTTGAAGCAAAGTGGGATGTTAACAAGTATCTTGTAACATTCTATAAGGATGCAGAGAAGACCGAAACCGTATACAGCAATGAAGTTGACTTCGGTGCAACTCTCAACGGTCTTACCGCAGATCCCACCAAGACCGGTCACACATTCGCAGGCTGGGCTTATGAAGGCACAACCACAAAGCTTGACCTTGCAAATGAAACCGTTCCTGTTGGCGGTGTAAATCTTGTTGCTCTCTGGACTGTAAATAACGTTAAGCTTGTTTACAGAACATACAACGGCATTTACGAGGAATACGAAGTTCCCTTCGGCACAGCTAAGGCTGATATCCCCGTTCCTGAAGATCCTGAAAGAGCAGGTTACACCTTCACGGGCTGGACTCCCGCTCTTCCCGAAACAATGCCTGCAACTCAGCTCAACATCAACGCTCAGTGGAAGCAGGAAACCTACTCAATCAAGTGGGTAAGCTTCAATAAGGAAGTTTCAGGCGAAGATTTCGCAGCATCAGCAGTTTACGGCGACGAAATCACAGCTCCCGAAATGGAAAAACTCGGTTACACATTCAACGGCTGGATTTATAACGGCACAACATACGCAGCAGGCGATTTGATTGCTATCGAAGACGCAGGCGCTGACGGTGCTGAAATCACAATCACAGCAAACTGGACTGCAAACACCTACGATGCAATCTTTGATGCAAACGGCGGTGCTTGGGGTGCAGAAACAACAAAGACTGTTCCCACAGTATTTGATCAGCCCATCGTTGCTCCCGAAAATCCCTCAAGAGCAGGTTACACATTCGGCACTTGGGAACCCACAGTCGGCAATATGACCGCTGAAGGTATGACCTTCAAGGCAACATGGATTGCAGACAGCGATACCAAGTACACAGTTGAAACCTACACTATGAATGCTGAAGGCACATATGATATGACTTCAGAAACCAAGGGCGCAGCAACAGACTCAGTTGTAAACGTTAAGCCCGCTTCAGTTGCTGAAGGCTTCAAGCTTAACGATACTCTCAGCGAATACGAAGGCACGGTAACTGCTGATAACAGCCTTGTTCTTAAGGTTTATATCGACAGAGAAACCTACACAGTAACAACAACACTTGACGGTAAGGTTACAGGCACTCAGGAAGTTCTCTACGGTGCAACAGTAACAGTTCCCGCAGACGGTGTTAAGGAAGGTTACTCATTCGACGGTTGGACCGTAAACGGTACAGCTTACGAATCAAACGCAACCTTCGAAATGCCTGCAAAGGATGTTGCAATCGTTGGTACGTTCACAGTTAACCAGTACGATGCAATCTTCTATGTAGACGGCACAGTATTCGCAACAGTTCCCACAAACTTCGGTGAAGTTCCCGAAGCACCCGATGCAACAAATGCAAAGCCCGGCTACACCTTCGTTGAATGGACTCCCGCACTTGTTGCTATGACAACAGCAGGCGCTGAATACAATGCAGTATTCACCGCTAAGGGCGATACACCTTACACCGTTGAAATCTACACAATGGATCTTGACGGCAACTACGGTGAAGCAGCTGTTGAAAACTACACAGGCGCAACAGATACAGAAGCAACTTACGCTCCCGCAGCTAAGGAAGGCTTCTCAGTAGCAGACTCAAGCATTCTCAAGGGCAACATCGCTGCTGATGGCAACCTCGTTCTCAAGGTTTACTACTCACGTAACGATTACACAATCACCTACAACGTAGACGGTAAAGAACACAAGGTTGAAACTTATAAGTTCGGCGCAGATATCACAATCCTTGAAGAACCCAATAAGGAAGGCTACACATTCAGCGGTTGGGATAAGACTCTCGATGCAACAATGCCCGCTGAAAACATTGTAATCAACGGTTCATTCTCAGTTAATGCTTACACCATCACTTATAACGTTGACGGCGCAGAGCATAAGGTTGAAACCTATGATTACGGTACCGCAATCGAAATTCTTAAAGCTCCCGTTAAGGAAGGCCACACATTCAGCGGTTGGGATAGTTCACTTCCCGCAACAATGCCTGCTGAAAACCTTGTAATCAACGGTACCTTCTCACCCAACACATATAAGATCACTTATATGGTACACGGTGCAGAACACAAAGTTGAAGAGTACGTATTCGATACTCCCGTTACACCTCTTCTAGCTCCCGTTAAGGAAGGCTACACCTTCAGCGGTTGGGATAAGAACGCTCCTGCAACAATGACTGCAGGCGATATTACAATCAGCGGTACATTCACAGTTAACCAGTACGATGCTATCTTCTACGTAGACGGCGCAGTATTCGCAACTGTTCCCACAAACTTCGGCGAAGTTCCCGTAGCTCCCGATGCAACAAAAGCAAAGCCCGGCTACACCTTCGTTGAATGGACTCCCGCACTTGCTGCTATGACAACAGCAGGCGCTGAATACAACGCAGTATTCACAGTTGACGGCGATACACCTTACACCGTTGAAATCTACACAATGGGTCTTGACGGCAAGTACGGCGAAGCTGTTATCGAAGACTACACAGGTGCAACAGATACTGAAGCAGTTTATGCTCCTGCAGATAAGGAAGGCTTCACAGTAGCTGGCGAAAGCGTTCTCAAGGGCAACATCGAAGGCGACGGTTCACTCGTTCTTAAGGTTTACTACTCACGTAACAAGGTAACAGTAGACATCAACGGAGATTCCGATGAATACTATTACGGTGAGGAAATCCAGGAACCCGAAAGACCCATACCTCCCGAAGGCTATGAACAGCCCGAAACAGACGGTTGGAAGGATCAGGACGGCGATCTCGTTAACTTCCCCATCACAGTTCCCGATGAGGACACAACAATCACTCCCGTATTCGTTCCCAAGAAGTACACGGCAACATTCGTATTTGACGATGGAACAACTGAAGAGAAGTCAATCGCTTATCTTTCAACCGTAACAGCTCCCGATGCACCTGCTAAGGAAGGTTACAAGTTCATCGGCTGGAGAGACGATGCTAACGCATTCCTCACAGCAACAACTACAATGCCTGCAAGAGATATTACTTACACCGCAATTTACGAAATCACAACATCAGTTGTTGTTTACTACGTAGACGGTGAAGTTGTAGGTGCTGCATCTTATGAATACGGCGCAGAAATCCTTACAAGCATTCCCACTTACACAACACCCGTTGGTTATGAATTTGACGGTTGGTACACAGACGCAGCTTGCTCAACCAAGCTTGCAGACGGTGCAACCTTCGGTTCAGGCGTAACAGCTCTTTACGGTAAGGAAATTGCAAAGACTTATGACGCTATCTTCATGGTAGACGGCGAAGTTTATGACACAGTTCCCACCAAATTCGATGCTGATATCATTGCTCCTGCAGATCCCACAAAGGCAGGTTACACATTCACAGGTTGGGATCCCTATGTAGGTACAATGGATAAGGAAGGTATCACATTTACAGCTCAGTGGATTGAAACTGAAAATGCTTACACAATCACCTATAAGGTTGACGGTGAAGTATTCGAAAGCTTCCCCATTGCAGTAAATGACGAAATCGAAGTTGCAGCTGATCCCGTTAAGGAAGGCTACACCTTCAACGGCTGGTTCGATGCAAACGGCAAGCAGCCTGCAGATTACGACGCAATGCCTGCTGAAAACCTTGTATTCGAAGCAAGCTTCACAATCAACACTCACACAGTTAACTTCTACAACTATGAAGCAGAAGTTGCATCACCCTGGAAGTCAGAAGATGCAATCGTAATCCATACTCATAATTATGATTACGACGAAGTTATCGCATTCCCCGCTGATCCCACCAATATTGACAGTGCTTACTGGACATTCCTTGGTTGGTCAACAGAAGAGGGCGGCGAAGTTATCGCTGACACTTCAGCAGTGAAGATGATTGACGCAGACGTAAACTACTATGCAGTTTACGAAAAGGTTGCTGTTAAGCTTGTTCCCACAGAAGGCTCAACAACAATGATCGAAAGAAACGGTGCTATCGAGTCATATAACGACGGTTACACCGTATCGGCTGATCCCGTTGATGTTGCAGAAGGCGAAACATTCGCTAAGTATCTCATCTACGGTCTCAGAGCAGGTCTCAGAGATACAGTTCTTGCAACCGAAACAAGCACTGTTTGGGTTGAAGTACAGGGCGACGGTTACACAACCGTAACTCCCGTAGTAAGAGGCAGACTCGGTACAGGTACAATTGTTGAAGTTTATGACAGAAACGGCACAGCAGATAAGGCTGACGATATTCTTGTTGAACAGTTCTATGTTGTTATCTTTGGTGACCTTGACGGTAACTCAAGAATAACAGTTGACGACCAGACCGTAATTGATGCAGAAGTTTCAAGTCCCACATGGTCATCAAACAGAACAAAGGTTGAACACCTCTTCAGAGCTGCAAACCTTGACGGTAACAGAAGACTTACCATCGACGACGGCGTTCTCGTTGCTTCGGCATCAGCAGGTGCAGTTATCGATCAGGTAACAGGTAGGGTTTCATAATCAAAACTTAAATTATTCCACGGAGGAGCCTCGGCTCCTCTGTGGACAGAGTCATAAATAAAGTTTGATTTCTCAAAAAGCAGTGGTCGATGCGTGTGTCGGTAAAAACGCATTGCAGCAATGCTTGCTATCTTAAAAAAACAGGGGAGTAAAGATACTTCTTTCCGATGCAGGCATGGACCACTGCAAATGAAAAAACCGAATTTAATTGTGACTTGTTTTTGCAAAAGCTTGTTTAATTCAGGCTATTATGCAAGCGAAACATTTCGCTTGCTTGTGCAAATAGATATTCCTTAAAATTAAGGGAGGAAAATGCATGAAATTATTCAAAAAGTCGGTTGCTGTTTTCCTTGCTCTTCTTATGGCTTTTGGTTCAATGTCAGTTCTTGCAACTGCGGCAGACGCTCAGTTCAAGTGGACGGTTGATACCAAATTCTATAGAATGCAGAGAAACGCAGACGGCTACATAGTCAACAGTGAAGGTAAAATCATAGCTGATGAAAATGATAAATTCTTCACTAAGAATTCAGAAGGCATCATTGTTGATAAAGACAACAATGCTGTCACACTTGAAAATGTGGCTGTAGGCGATCCTGTTTGGATTCCTACAACAACTGCGAAGAAAGGCGAATCAGTTAAAGCCAGAATTTTCATGGAAACTGATTTCAAACTTTCTGCAACTCAGCTGATTTATTTCTACTCAGGAGATTTTCTTGAAGTAGACACATCAAATTATGTTGATGGTAGCTGGAATGGATCATATGCTCTTAACACAGAAGTAAGTACAATTAAAGGCGACTTTAAGATCGACCAGGGTTATGACGACAACTTGTTTGGCGATATGGTTTATGACGGCTTTATGGAAGAAGAATTTATGTATGATAAATCATGGATCCTTCTTCAGGCAAAAGCATCACCCACAACTATGCTTGACGGCAAAGATTACCTCGCAGAGTTTGATTTCACTGTTAAGAAAGATGCCACAGAAGAAGGTCAGTTCTATCTTTCAGTAGAGTGTCTCTCTGACTACGAAAACTGGCTCGCACCTTCCACAATTTCAGCAGAGGTTGACGGTGATGTTTACATTTCTTGTGACGTTGAAACAGGTACATTCAACTGCACACGTAACGACCAGGACGAAGACAGCTCACTTACAGTTGTAAATGATGTAGTTTTCGAAAATCCCGTTTTTGATGAAAGCGGAAATCCTGTTTATGTTCAGGCTGTTGACGAAAACGGAGAACCCAAAGAAGATGCAGACGGTAAACCCGTTTATGTTCAGAAAACACAGCTTGCACTTAATAAAGATGGCTATCCCTATCTTGATTCTGACGGATATTGGGTTTATGAACCCATGACGGATGCAGAAGGCAATCCCGTTTACGTTCAGAAAACAACAAAGGTTGCCGGATATTCAGCAAGTCTTGGAGATAAGCTTTCATCAATCGCAGATTTTGCTGTTCCCACAGTTTCGGCTGACGGCAAGCAGTTCATCGGTTGGTCATTAGACGGTAATACAAAGATTACCGCTGAAGAGATTGGTGCTCTTGAAGTTGATTATAATACAATCACTCTTACAGCTATGTATCAGGCTGCTACAGCAGACTATATATATAATCTCTACGTAATGGATAAAGAAGGCGCATATCCTGAAAAGCCTGCAGATAAGGATCCCGTTGGTGCAAATACAGGCAATAAGATTGAATACGTTGAAACACTGCCCGAAAAGCCGGAAGCTGATGTAACCTACGTTGTATTCGGAACAAAAGGTTTCACACTTGATACATCAAAGAATAATACTCTTAAAACAACAGTAACAACTGATGATGAAGACGTTATCACTGTTTATCTTAAGAGAAATCAGTATGATGCAACATTTGGCGATGAAACAGTAGAAGACGTTTACTACGAAGCAAGCTATGCTGCTCCCGCAGGCCCCGTTAAGGCAGGCTACACCTTCGCAGGTTGGGAAACCACCGATGCAGAAGGCAAAGTAACTAACCTTAAAGAAGGCGAAACTGCAACAATGGGTCTTGAAGATGTAGTTTACACTGCAACTTATGCACCCGCAGCTAACAAGGCTACCATCGTTATCAACTATGTTGATCAGGTAACCAAGGAAGCAAAGACAGTAAATATGGAAGTTCCTTCAACAACAGAAAACACTGTTGCTATTGTTGAAGAAGTTCCTGCTGAACCCGCAGCAAACACAACTTACGTAACTTATGCTGAACTTACAGATGTTACTCATTATGAGTTCACAGCAGAAGGTTCAACTCTCACAGCTACAGTTGCAGCTGACGGTTCAACCACTCTTAACGTAAACTACGTTCCCGTTGAATATACAGCAACCTTCACAGGCGCTGTTGAAAACGGAACAATTACAGAGCCCTACTACACTGAAATCACTGCTCCCGCTGCTCCTGAAGTAGCAGGCCAGACTTTCGAAGGCTGGACAGTTAACGGCACAGACGTTGTTGTTGAAGCAGGTAAAACAGTTAAGCTTGAAGGCGATGTAACATACACACCCAAATATTCAGTTGATAACTATACAATCACTTATGTATATGCTGATCCCGCTCCCGCAGGCGTTGCTGTTCCCTCACAGGTAACAGATGCTGTTATGAACACTCCCGTTGACCTCAGCCACGCTCCCACAGCAGACGGTTGGACATTCGACGGCTGGACAGTAGAAGGCGCAGTTGCAGACGGCGAAGGCTACAAGGTAGGCGAAGCTCCCGTTACCGTAACAGGTAAGTGGATCAAGAACACCTACACAGTTAAGTTCTTCCTTAACGAAGCAAAATCTGCTTCTTACTTTGAAGTTTATACTTATGAATTCGGCGATGCAGTAGACTTCCCCGCAAACCCCGAAGTTCTTGACTTTGAAGATAAAGGCATCTACGGTAAGAAATTTACCGACTGGGATTTCAAAGCTATCGATGAAGTAAACGCTGCTACAGTTGAATCTCACTTCACAGAAGTTTCAAAGGGTCAGTATGTTGTTGAATTCATAGCTCTTACATCAGATATTGAATATACAGCAACAATCAAATGTGCTAACCCCACAAACGGTTTTGCAACAGAAACAATCACTCCTCTTTATTACGGCGACGTAATTACAGCTGATGACCTTCCCGGTACAGATATTGACGGTTACACCTTCGAGTATTGGATGGTTAACGGCCAGAAAGTAACAGAATGGGTTGATTACACAGTAACAGGCAACACTCAGATTAATGCTTTCTTCAAGGTAAATACCTACGAAGCAGTATTCTACGGCAACGGCGGTTATTGGCTTGATGAAAATGATGAACCCACAATCGAATCAGTAACTCTTGAGTTCGATTATGAAGAAGAGATTACCGCTCCCACTTCAATCCCCGTAAGAACAGGTTATCACCTTGATGCTGATCTTCCTTGGGGTCAGGAACTCGGTTATATGGATATCGAAGACGTTGAGTTCTATGCAGAGTGGATTCCCAACGAATATGAAATCACATTCGTTGTTGAAGGCACTTCATACGAAAGCACTCAGACATACGGCGAGAAGCTTGCTCTTGCTGACGGTGTTGTAACAGATAACGTTAAGCCCGGTTATACATTCTCATCTTGGGATGTAATCGCTAAGAACGAAAAGGGCGAAATTATTCTTGATACAACACTCACTAACGAAGAACTTGTTGCAACAGATGTTCCTGCAGGTAATGCAACATTAACAGCTGTATTCACTCCTGCATCAGGCGGTGTTGATTACACAGTTAACAGATACTTCATGAACACAAGCGGTAACTATGACGGCGTAGTTCCCGAAGTTATCACTCTTCACGAAGTTGCTGAAACAGAAGTTACTTATGATGTAGAGGTTAGCGGCTTCGCTCTTGATAAGAGCCTCGGTAATCTCACAGGCGTTGTAGCAGGCGACGGTTCAACAGTTATCAACGCTTACTATTCACGTAACAAGGTAACAGTTGATATCAACGGCGACGTTGACGAATACTTCCAGGGCGAAGAAGTTGATCTTCCCGATGCACCTGAAAAAGAAGGCGAAACCTTCGATAAGTGGGTAGACGATAAGGGCAATGAAGTTTCAGATCCTTATATCGTTCCCAATGAAGAAGATAAGAAAGTAACAGTTACTCCCGTTTACACAAAGAACACATACACAGCAACATTCATCATCAGCGCTGAAGGTGTATCAAATACTTACACCACAACAGAGGCTCAGTATGAATCACCTGTAGTTGTTCCCGCAATTCCCACAGAAGCATATCTTCCCACAGGCTACACATTCGTAGGCTGGGCTAAGACTGAAGGCGCAACAGAGGCTCTTGATAATCTCGGCGCTATGCCTGTTAACGGCATAACCTTCTATGCTGTTCTCGCAGGTAAAACAACAATTTCTTACAACATCGAGAAGTACTTTATGGAAACCGATGGCGTAACTTATACTCTTGACGCTGCTAAGTCAGAAACAAAGACTGACGGTACTGCAGGCGTTGAAAAGACCATCACTCCCGACTCATACGAAGGCTTCACCTTCGATGCTGATAATGCAAACAATAATCTTACAGCTATGATTAAGGGTGACGGCACAACAACATTCAAGGTTTACTATGACCGTAACAAGGTTACAGTAACAATCGACGGCGAACCCGAAGAGAAGTTCTACGGCGAAGAAATCCAGACTCCCGAAAACGTTCCCGAGGATGAAATTCCCGAAGGCAACAAGCAGGACGGCTGGGTAGACGGCAACGGCGATCCCATTGAATTCCCCATAACAGTTGGTACAGATCCCATCGTTATCAATCCCAACTTCGTTCCCGCTGAATTCCTTATGACATTCAAGAACGGCGACGCAACCGTTCAGAGCGGCAACCAGACATTCGGCGAGAAGCTTACCGTTCCCGCTGACCAGGTTCTCGCAGGTCATACCTTCGACGGTTGGTTTGACGCAGCAGGCAATAAGGTAGTTGCAGGTACAACAACTGTTCCTTCGGCAGCTGCAACTTATACTGCTAAGTTCTCACCCATCAGCTACAAGGTTAGCTTTGTAGCAGAAGGTCAGACAATCCAGACAGGTGACTATGCATTCGGTACAAAGATTTCAACAATCGTTCCCGCATACACAGCTCCTGAAGGATACACATTCTCAGGTTGGTCAACAGACGGTTCAACAGTTATCGAGTTCACAGACACCGTAACAGTTCCCGTTGACGGCGTAACATACTACGCAGTTCTTAAGGCTGAATCAGGCGTTAAGTACACAATCAAGACCTATCTCCAGAACGTTGGCGGTTCAGGTTATACACCTCAGGCTGACGAAGTTAAGTACGGAACAACAGGCGAAGAAATCAACTATGTTCCCGCAGATAAGGAAGGCTTTACTCTTGATAACGCACAGTCAAAGCTTGTAATTGATTCACTTGCAGGCGACGGCTCATCAGTAATCAGAGTATTCTACAACCGTAACCAGGTTAATGTTACAATCGACGGCGAAGAAGATACTTACTACTACGATGACGTAATCGAGAATGAAGATCCCACTCCCGATCCCGGCTACACATTTGAAAAGTGGGTAGACGATGAAGGCAACACAGTTACATTCCCGATGAATGTTCCTGCTGAGGATATCGTTATCACTCCCGTTTATACTCCCATCAAGTACGCTGTAACATTCAACGTAAACGGTGCAGAGTATGCAACAGGTATGTATGACTACAACTCAGATATCGAAGCTCCCGAAAAAGATCCCACTGTTGCAGGCTACACATTTGAAGGCTGGTCAACAGACGGCAAGACTGTTCTTGATGATCTCGGCAAGGTAGCGCTTAACGGCAACACCTTCCAGGCAGTTCTCACTCCCAACGCAGGCATCAAGTATACCGTTAACAAGGTATTCCAGAATGCTGACGGTTCAGATTGGGGAACTCCCGTAGCTGAGGAAAGAACAGGCACAGCAGGCGAAACAGTTGCTCTTGATAAGGCTGCTGAAGCTGTTGCAGGCTTCTCGGTATATCAGATTGATCCTGCTTCAACAACAATCGCAGGTGACGGCTCAACCGTTATCTACATTTACTACACAAGAAATAAGGTATCCGTAACAATCAACGGCGAAAAAGATGATTACTACTTCGAAGAAACCATCGAAGAGCCCAAGGATACCGAAAAGCCCGGCTATGACTTCAAGGGCTGGGTAGATGACGAAGGTAACACAGTTACATTCCCCTTCACAGTTCCCTCTGATGATATCGTAATCACTCCCGTTTACGAAGCACAGACTAAGTCACTCAGCTTCGAAATCGACGGCGTAACAGTTGAAGGCTATCCCACAACTGCAAAGGTTGATTCAGATATCACAGCTCCCGCTGATCCCGAGAAGGACGGCTACTCATTCGTTGGCTGGTATGTGAAGGGTACAAGCGTTGCATTCAACGGCAAGATGCCCACAGCAGACGTTGTTTACGAAGCTAAGTGGACAGCAGGTGACAATACTCAGTATGTCATCGAAATCTATATGATGGATACAGACGGTCAGTATTCACTCAGCACAGCTACAGTTTCCTACGGTTTAACCGGTGCAATGGCAACAATCGTTCCCAGCACAACCTCAGGCTTCACTTATGATGCAAGCCTCAGCGAACTCAACAAGGAAATCGCAGCTGACGGTTCAACAGTTCTTAAGATCTACTATGCAAGAGATCTCTACACCGTAACATGGAACGTAGACGGTCTTGAAACAGAAGATGAAGTTTACTACGGCGCAGCAATCATTGCTCCCGCAGATCCCGCTAAGGACGGCTACACATTTGCAGGTTGGGATCCCGCAGTTCCCGCAACAATGCCCGCAAACGACGTAGAGTTCACAGCAACATGGACCGAAGCAACATACACAATCACTTATGTTGTTAACGGCACCAAGGAAACCGAAAACTACAAATACGGCGATACCGTAACAGTCAAGGCTGCACCTTCAGTTGAAGGTATGTCATTCAACGGCTGGTTCGACGGTAACACCGAATATGCAGCAGGTTCAACCTTCACAATGCCTGCAAAGGATCTCATCATCGTTGCTGATTTCTCAATCGCAGTTTATAAGGTAACATACCTCGATGCTAACGGCGCTGTATTTGCAACAGAAATGGTTAAGTTCGGCGATCCTATCCCCGTACCCGCAGAAGAACCCACTAAGGAATATCACGTATTCACCGGTTGGGATATCACATACGACAAGATGCCTGCTGAAGACATCGTTGTAGCTCCCATCTTCGAGAGAGTACCCGTTAAACTTATTCCCATGGCAGGTTCAACAACAGTTATCGATACAGATAACATGGTTATTTACGGTCTCCAGGAATATCTCACCGAAAGCATCCTTCGCAACAACTACCTTGACGTTGAGGGTGACGGCTTCTTCACCATCACTCCCGTTGACGTAGGCTGCTACGGTACAGGCACAAAGGTTACTCTTTATGATAACCTTGATCCTGCAACTCCCGTTGAAACATACACAATCGTTGTATTCGGCGATATCAATGGCGACTCATTCGTTCAGGCTATCGACTGCACATACGCAGACGAAGAAAACCTTATGATCACAGACTGGTCACAGGAACAGATCTTTGACGGCTCAGCAATCGTTGCTAACCCCAACTATGATCTCTACAAGACCATGGCTGCAGATCTCAACGGTGACGGTATCATCGACTCAACCGATGCTACAATCATCGGCGATGCTTCAATCGGCATCATCATCATCGATCAGGTAACCGGAAGAACTGCCTGATTAAAGCAAACCTAACCTAAAATGATTGCGCGGGGGAGTAATCCTCCTCCCGCGCAATAAGAGATTAAAACTCGCTTATTAACCGGAGCTGATTTTTGGCTAAGCTCCACGAATCCTGTTGTGTGCAAAGCAGGATAAAAGACAAGGAGGAATTCTCTAATGAAAACAATGAAAAGGTTAGTTGCCATTGCTTTAGCAGTTTTGATGCTTTTCGGTTCCGTTTCAGTAGCTGCATCTGCATGGGATGCAAACGTTGACGACGGAAAAACATTAAGTATTACAACAAAGATTTTCAGACTCGTAAACGGCGAGTGGACCGAGACTGAAAAAGTTAAGCAGGGCGAAGAAGTCAGAGCCAGAATATATCTGAATACTGATTACTACACTAACTCAGGTAACCTCTTGTTCTTCTATAATAATGATTTCTTTACCGATTCGTTCGGAACAACAACCGAAACTCTTACCGTTAATCCTTATTACGCAGCTCGTCCTTACGGAATAACAGGTACGTTTGTCGGTTCGAAATCATCGTCAACAGTTGAACAGTTTATGGTAGGCAACGGTAAGATTACTGCCGATTTTGCCTCCAAGCATGATTTTGCTTACATCGCTTATGAATTTTACGGCGGTGCAACAAACCAGAAGCTCAGTGATTCTCAGTGGCTTTTCGAAATACCTCTTACTGTTAAGACTGACGCAGCATCAGGCACAGGCATAGGTGATTTCTTTGCAGTTGAAGAAACAACCCGTTCTTCATCGTTCAAGCTGGGCCGTATCAACGTTCCCAAGGGACCTTATGACGGCAAGAACGCAACAATCACCAGCATGGCTAACTGGGATGCTACTCTTGATTACGAAAGCCAGCCCGTAACTCTTTATCAGAACCTTGTTTCAGCATCGTTTGACGCAGGTCTTGGTGAGTTCGCAAATGCAAAAACAACGTACTACGTTGAAGGTGACGCAGGCGACGCAATTACGGTTGAAGAACCCAAGCGCACAAACTTCAAGTTTGCAGGCTGGAAAGTAAAGGGTACAGACGACAGCACAGCAGCTGACGTAACAGTATTCCCCTCAGCATCAACAGAATATGAAGCTGTATGGGAATCAACAACAGGTTCAGACGAAACCCTTACGTTTATCACAAAGATTTACAGACAGGATTCTGAAACAGGTGAATGGATTTATACAGACAGAGTTAAGCCCGGCGAAAAAGTCAGAGCAAGACTCTTTATGGATACCTCATATTTTACTAACTCAGGTAACATAATTCTCTTCTATGATAACGATTTCTTCGAAGATGATTACGAGTATAATCTCAAAGAAGAGCTTGTGCCCAACACAGACCCCGCAAGCTCAGCATATCTCAACGGTGTGCACGGTGAATTCGTTAAGCTTGAAAGCACAAACGCAACTGTAAAGAAGCTCGTTACAAACGGCTATATTACTCAGGACGATGTTGATTCAAGCGAGATTATTACCGTAAGATACGAATTCAATCCTACAACCAGCAAGAAGGTAAGCGGTGACCAGTGGTTCATCGAATTCGAGCTTGACGTTAAGGATACTGCAAGCGGCGAAGGTGAATTCTATATCATAGATAAGACCATCAAGAATCCCAACGAAGGCGTATTCGCTTATATCAACATTCCTCTCGGCGAAGAAGGCGGAGCAAAAGAAGATACAAAGAGTATGCATCTTTGGGAAGTAAACGCTTCAGTTAAGAGCTACCCCGTAACCATCAACAGCACGGTTACTCTTCAGGCAAACGGCGGTGAATTCGCAGCTGCAGACGCTAACAATTATGTGATTGAAGGCGTTATCGGCGATGCGATTGACTATGCAAGCGTTCCTGAACTCACAAGAGACGGCTATACATTCAAGGGTTGGGTTCCTGCAGACGTTGCAGATCCCACAGAGGCTGATATAGTTTCTCTTCCCACAGAAATTCCTTATGACGATGAAGCTTATAAGGCTTTCTGGACAGACGATGTTGAAATTACGTTCGTTCTCAACAACAACGAATCCAACATTAACAAGACAGTAACGGCAGGCGCTCCCTTCGAGGCTCCCGCAGATCCTTCATTTGAAGGCCATCTGTTCATCGGCTGGACAACAGATCCCACCTGCGCTAAGGTTACAGGTCTTCCCGATAATTATCCCACAGAGGATTCAACATACTACGCAGTATTTGATTCAATGACCTATAACGTTTACTACTACGTTCTTAATGATGAAACCATGAAGTTCGAAAAGGTAACAACAGGTCACGTAACATACGGTGACGTTATTTCAACCGTTCCTGCATCATATGTTGTTCCCGAAGGATATACACTTTCAGCTCCCTACACAGACGTTTCATTTGAAAACGAATTTGTTGCAGGCACAACAATGCCCGCAGCTGAAGTAAACCTCTATTACTACCTCACAGCAGGCACTTATGACGCAGTATTCATGGTAGACGGAACAGAATACGCAAGAATTCCCACCGTTTACGATGCACTCGTTGAAGCTCCTGAAGATCCCGAAAAAGAAGGCTACGTCTTCACAGGTTGGGATCCCTTCGTAGGTACAATGGATGAAGAAGGCAAAACATACGTTGCAACCTGGGAAGCTGCCGAATACACCGTAACATGGATTGTTGACGGCAACGTTCAGGACGCATTCGATGTTGCTTACGGTCAGGATGTTGAAGTTACTGCTGATCCCGTTAAGGAAGGCTATGAATTCCTTGGCTGGTCAGAAGATGAAAACGCAACAGCAGCAGGCACAGTTCTTGAAACAATGCCCGCAAACGACCTCACATACTACGCAGTATTCAAGATCAATCAGTACACAATCTCCTTCAGTGAAACAGGCGATTCAACAATAGACGATATCACTCAGGATTACGGTACAGAAATCGTTGCTCCCGCAGATCCCGTTAAGGAAGGCTATACCTTCACAGGCTGGGTAGACGCAGACGGCAACAAGGCTGAAGTTCCCGCAACAATGCCTGCAGAAGACGTTGCTCTCAAGGCTACGTGGGAAATCAACAGCTACACAGTAACATGGGTTCTCGATAACGGTGAAAAAGATATCGTTGATACCTATGAATACAACGCAGCAATCACTGCTCCTGCAGCTCCCGTTAAGGAAGGCTACACCTTCAAGGAATGGTCACCTGCAGTTGAAGCAAATATGCCCGCAATGAACCTTACCTACACAGCTGTATACGATGTAAACAGCTACGATGCAATCTTTGATGCAAACGGCGGTAAGTGGGCAGATGATTCAGTATCCAATACAGTAACAACAGAATTCGGTGCACAGATCGTTGCTCCCGAAGATCCCACAAGAACCGGCTATGTATTTGCAGGCTGGGATGAAGAAGTTGGTGCAATGCCCGTTGACGGCATAACCTTCACAGCAGAATGGGATGAAGCAACAAACACTCCCTACACCGTTAAGTACTACACAATGGATACAGCCGGTAACTACGACCTCGCTAACCCCGTGGTTGATAACAGAACCGGTACAACAAACGCAGAAGTAACAGCAGTTACCAACACAACTGAAGGCTTCTTCGTTGACGAAGCTAAGTCAACTCTTAAGAGCACTATTGCAGCCGATGGCTCAACTGTTCTTGAAGTTTACTACGCAAGAGAACTCTACACAGTAACGTTTGATGCAAACGAAGGCGTTCTCACAGGTAATGCAACAGCTGATTACTACTACGGTGCAACCGTAGCAGTTCCCACAGCTGAAAGAGAAGGCTATGAATTTGCAGGTTGGGATAAGAACGTTTCAACCGTAGCAGTTGCTGATGCAGACTACGTTGCACAGTGGGATGAAAAGCAGTACACCATCGTATTTGATGCAGACGGCGGTACAGCTATTGACTCCGTAACCGCAGATTACCTTTCAGACGTTAACGCTCCCGCAGCAGTAACAACCAAGGAAGGCTACACGTTCGGCGGTTGGGCAGAAACACAGGGCGAAACAGACGCAGCTAAGGCTGTAACCTTCCCCGTTAAGATGCCTCTCGACGGCGACACCTACTACGCAATCTGGACTCCCAACAAGTACACAATCACATTCGCTGAAACAGGCGACAGTGTGATTGCTCCCATCACTCAGGATTATAAGACTGATATCACAAAGCCCGCTGATCCCGTTAAGGAAGGCTATACCTTCGACGGCTGGGATGTAACAATTCCCGATACAATGCCTGCAGAAGATATGACCATCACCGCTCAGTGGAAAGTTAACAGCTACGACATCACATGGGATGTTGACGGCGTTGACACAACCGAAAACGTTGAATTCGGTTCAGAACTCGTTGCTCCTGCAGATCCCGAGAAGCCCGGTTACACCTTCACAGGTTGGGAAGATGCCGATGGCAAGACTCCCGATGATTATGTAACAGTTCCTTCAAAGGACGTTGAATTCTCAGCTCAGTGGGATGCAAACGAATACACAATCAGCTTCGCTGAAACAGGCGAAACAGTTATCGATCCCATCACTCAGGATTGCGACACAGCTATCACAACAGCTGTTCCCACTCCCGTTAAGACAGGTTATACCTTCGCGGGTTGGGTAGACGAAGACGGCAACCCCGCAACAGTTCCCGCAACAATGCCTGCAGGCGATATGACTCTTACCGCAACTTGGGATCCCAATGCTGATACTCCCTTCAAGGTAGTTATCAACTACGTTGATTTTGCAACAAACGCAGATTCAACAGAAGAATATGATTTCACAGGCACAACCGATAACGCTATCGAAATCGTTGAAGCAATTCCCGGTGAACCCGCAGATAAGACAGAATATCTTGAACTCGGCAACTTCACTCTTGCTAACTACGAACTCGATACAGAAGCTGCAAACGAATTCACAGGCGTTGTAGCAGCAGACGGTTCAACTGTACTTAATCTCTACTTCGTTCCCGTTAAGCGTACAGCAACGTTTGACGCTAACGGCGGCGCATGGGATGACGGCGAAATCACAAAGGCAGTAGAAGTAAGCCACGGCTCACTTGTTAAGCCCGCAGCTCCCGCTGATCCCACAAGAGAAGGCTACACCTTCAACGGCTGGAACGGTCTCAATGATAACACAAAGCTTACTCAGAACAGAACCTTCACAGCAGCTTGGGTAGCTAACGAATACACCATCACTTATGATATTGACGGTGTAACATCAACCGAAACTTACGAGTACAACGCACTTATCAATAAGCCCGTTGATCCCGCTAAGGAAGGTTACAGCTTCGCAGGTTGGGAACCCGTAATTCCCGATAATATGCCTGCAGAAGATATCACAGTTACAGCAACGTGGTCTGTTAACAGCTATGACGTAACGTGGAATGTTGACGGTACCGAAACAACTGAAAGCGTTGAATACGGCGCAGCAGTTGAAACTCCTGCTGATCCTGCTAAGGAAGGCTACACCTTCGCAGGCTGGAAAGATGCAGAAGGCAACGGCGTTCCCGCAACAATGCCTGCAACAGATAAGACCTTCACTGCACAGTGGGCAGTGAATGCTTACACAGTAAGCTACTACGTATACGAGCCTGCAACAGGCAAGTTCACAGCAGCAGGTACAGAAACAGTTGAATACGGCACTGCAATTCCTGCAACCGTTCCTGCAACTTACGTTGTTCCCACAGGCTATTCACTCAACGCAACAGCTTACACAGACGTAGCTCTTTCAACAGCTCTTGCAGCCGGCGCAACAATGCCTGCTGAAAACGTAGCTCTTTACTATGAGCTTACAGCTAACAAATATGACGCAGTATTCATGGTAGACGGTGAGGAACACGCAACCGTTGAAACTGAATTCGGCGCACAGATCGCTGCTCCTGCTGATCCTACTATGGACGGCTACACCTTCACAGGTTGGTCACCCGAAGTAGGCAAGATGGACGAAGAAGGCAAGACCTTCGTAGCTCAGTGGGAAGAAAAGACCTACAATGCTAACTTCAAGGCAAACGGCGGTCTCTTCGCAGACGGCGAAACAACAACAGTTGTTCCCACCAAGTTCGGCGCAGCTATCGTTGCTCCCGCAGCTCCCACAAGAGACGGTTACACCTTCGCAGGTTGGGATACAGTTCCTGCAACAATGCCTGCTGACGATGTAACAATCGTTGCTAAGTGGACTGTAAACGAGTACACAATCACCTTCGCTGATACAGGCGATACAACAATCGCTCCCATCAAGCAGGCTTACGGAACTCCCGTAACAGCTCCTGCAGCTCCCACTAAGACCGGTTACACCTTCGCAGGCTGGGATGCAATGCCCTCAACAATGCCCGCTAAGGATACAACCGTTACAGCTAAGTGGACAAAGAACAACTACACCGTAACGTGGAATGTTGACGGAGTTAAGAATACCGAAGTTTACGAATACGGCGCAGCAATCGTTAAGCCCGCAGATCCCGCCAAGGAAGGCCACACCTTCAAGGCATGGACACCTGCAGTTGACGCAACAATGCCCGCATACAACGTTGAATATACTGCAACTTGGAATGTTGTAAGCTATAAGGCAACGTTTGACGCAAACGGCGGTACGTATGCTGACGGCACAACAAGCAAGGAAGCAACCTTCGCTTACGGTGCAGCAGTTACAGCTCCCGAAATTCCCACTCAGACCGGTTACAGCTTCGCAGGTTGGGAACCCGTTCTCTCAACAATGCCTGCAGCTGACACAACCTATAAGGCTGTTTGGTCAATAGGTGAAGAGAAGGCTTACACAATCGAAGTTTACTCAATGGATACCGCAGGCAACTACGGCGCTCCCGCAGTTGAAACAAAGACTGCAGCAGTAGGCGAGGTTGTTAAGGCAACTCCCACTCCCACAGAAGGCTTCTATCTTGATACAACAGCAGCTAACGTTCTTGAAGACGTAATCAAGGCTGATTCGGCTACAGTTCTCAAGATTTACTATGCACGTAACGAGTACACAATTACCTTCAACGGTAACGGCGGTACAGTTGACGGCGAAGTAACAACAACAGATAAGTACTACCACGGTGCAACAGTTGTTGAACCTCTCACAGAGAGAGAAGGCTATACTCTTAAGGGTTGGAGCCCTGCACTTTCAATCGTAGCAGTTGCAGATGCAACATACGATGCACAGTGGGAAATCAATGAGTACACCATCAGCTTCGATACTGACGGCGGCTCACTCATCCTTCCCATCACTCAGGACTTCGGCACAGATATCACTGCTCCTGCTGTTCCCACCAAGGAAGGCTATGTATTTGAAGGCTGGGTAGATGCTGACGGTAACGATGCATCTGTTCCTGCAACAATGCCTGCAGAAGACGTAGCTCTCAAGGCAGTATGGGCTAAGGATAAGTTCACCGTAACGTTCTATGAAACAGAAGAAGACGGTGCAGCTGTTCTCCAGCAGACAGAAAACGAATATCAGCTCAATATCGTTCCTCCCGTTGCAACCAGAACAGGCTATGATTTCGCAGGTTGGGTTGATAAGGACGGCAACGCAGTAGATTTCGATAACACAACAGTTATCACTCCTGCACACGATGTTGACTACTTTGCAACATGGAACGTTAAGTCATATGCACTTAACTACCAGGCAAACGGCGGTCAGTTTGACGACGGCACAAACCGTAAGTCATACAACGTTGCATTCGGCACTGCAAGTGACGAAATGGATGTTCCTGCAGATCCTACCAGAGATGGTTATACCTTCACAGGTTGGAACATTGATCTTCCCGCAACAATGCCTGCAACTCCCGTAAACAGAGTTGCTCAGTGGCAGATCAACACATACAACGCAGTATTCTATAAAGAAACAACCGATACAGATGCATATGATACCGTTCCCGTTGTATTCGAAGAAGCTATCACAGCTCCTGATGAGAATCCCACAAAGACCGGTTATGTATTTGAAGGCTGGTCAACAGACGGCGAGACCGTAGTTGATGACCTTGGCTATATCGGTGCAGAAGACGTAGCGTTCTACGCAGTATGGTCAGAAGCAACAGATACCGCTTACACTGTTGAGCATTACTACATGGGCGTTGATATGACCTATGCAGATGCAGCAGACAGAACAGACAGCTTCACAGGCACAACAAACGCAACAGTAACCGCAACTCCCGATGCAGCAGATAACTTCACAGTTGATACTGCTATGTCAGTTCTTGAAGGTACTGTAGCAGCTGACGGTTCACTCGTTCTCAAGGTTTACTACGAGCGTGAAATCAACACGTTGAAGGTTGAAATCGACGGCGTTGCAACTGAAACCGAGTATCCGTTCGAAGCTCCCGTTGCTCCTATCGAAGAACCCACCAAGGAAGGCTATACCTTCGATAAGTGGGTAGACGAAAACGGCAACGAAGTAACTCCTCCCGCAACAATGCCTGAGGATGACGTAACAATCAAGGCTACATGGACTGTAAACGTTCATAACGTAACCTATAACGCTGACGGTGCTGTTTATGACGGTCCCACAGCAACTGATTTCGGCGCAGCAATCGCTGTTCCTGCAGATCCCACAAAGGACGGCTACACCTTCGCAGGTTGGTTCGATGCAGACGGCAAGCAGCCCGCAGACTACACATCAATGCCCGATAACGATCTCGTATTTGATGCAAAATGGGATGCAAACGGCAACGTAAGCTACATCCTTGAAGTTTACGAAATGAAGGTTGACGGCACTTATGCTGATGCAGCAACAGAAACCATCACATATAACGATGGCGTTGTTGATACAGTCAAGACCGTTGATTATGCAGTTCCCGAAGGCTTCACTCTTGATGATGCAGCAAGCGTTCTTACAGGCACAGTTCCCACCACAGGAACTCTTGTTCTTAAGGCTTACCTCATCAGAAATCAGTATAAACTCAACGTTGACGTTGACGGCGTTGTTGACACAACAGTTTACTACTACAACCAGAAGGTGAATGCAGTTGCAGATCCCGTTAAGGAAGGCTATGTATTCGCAGGTTGGGCAGATGCAAACGGCGACGCAGTTGAAATTCCCGTTGTAATGCCCGCAAACGATGTAACAGTTTATGCTACATGGGACGAAGACAGCTTCACAGCATCATTCGATGCAGGCGAAGGTATCTTCACTACAACAGGCGAAAATGTTGAAGAAATAGAGGTAACGTTCGGCGAAGATATCACCGCTCCTGCAGAGAAACCTGTAAGAGAAGGTTATGAATTCCTCGGCTGGGCAACTCCCGATGCTCCCGAAACACCCATCACCGACTTCGGCAAGATGGATGCTGACGGTGCAGAGTTCGTAGCTGTTTGGGATAAGACTGATTTCTCAGTTACATTCTATGATTACAAGCCCGCAGAAGGCGGCCCCAATGCTCCCACAGAGAAGTATGTATATGCTTCATCAACACTTCAGATCGGCGATACAATAACCATTCCCGCTGATCCTTCATTCGACCACTACGTATTCCTCGGCTGGTCAGAAACCGAAGGCGACAGAAATAACCTTATCACGTCAGAAGATACTCTCACAATGCCCGCAGGCAACTATACACTCTATGCTGTATATGAGAGAGTTAAGGTTATGCTTATTCCCAAGAACGATACATGCACCACAATCATCGACAGAGCAGGCGGCACAGTGGATGATTACACAGCCGACAGCCAGTGGTATGTATACGGCTTGAGAGAATACATTACATCAACAGATCTTCTTAAAGAGTTCATTGATGTATCAGGCGATGGCAGAATTGAGCTTATCTATGTAAACGATGTTGTTAAGCCCTACACCGGCACAGGTACCGTAATTAACGTTTACGACAGACTCGGAACAGAAGAAACAAGCGATGATATCCTTGTTGAATCATTCCATATCGTAATCTTCGGCGACGTTAACGGCGACTCAGTTGCACAGGCAATCGACGCTACTTACGTATTTGACGAAGCAGCAGGTCTTACAACGTGGAGCAACCCCTATGCTGATAATTATACTCACTACATTGTGAAGGCAGCTGATATCACAGGAGAAGGCTATATCGAATCAATCGACGGCAGCTATATCGGCGACCATACAATCGGTATTGTTATAATCGATCAGGTAACAGGCAGACTCAGCTAATTTAAAAAGGCCCCTCAGCGAAAGCTGAGGGGCTTTTGACATACGGTAATCAGGCTTAAAAAATTGTTGTAAGCATTGCTCTGTAAAGTCAGTTCACTTTACAAAAGTTGTAAAAATTTGCAGGATTTTTGTCGCAATCCTGCAAGAGTTATTCACTGTATTATGCAGTATATACTGCATAAAATTATTCTGAAAAAGCATTAAAGCGGATTGTAAAGTGGAAAACTTTACCGTTTTAATGCTGTTTTGAGAATTAAAACGTGGGTTTTCCACATTCTCCACTGAGTTTTCCACATCTGCAAGAAAATCACTTTACAAACGAAATTTGTAAAGTGATTTTGCTTTACTGCATATATTCATGCATATTAAAATGTATATGCAAAAGCGGTGAAAAATAACTTGCAGGAATGCCGTCAAAACGGTGTTTAAACCACTCTTTTGCCTTTTATAAACACAGCTTTTATCTCCTTGAAATCTTTGGATAAAATAAGCAGATCGGCGTTCTTTCCAACCTCAATGCTGCCGGTAATTTTATCCGCTCCTATAGCCTTTGCAGGGTTAATTGTGACAGATTTTATCGCTTGTTTAACGGGAATACCAAAAGAGAGAAGATTGTGAAATTCTTCAAAAAGATTTGTTGCACTGCCTGCGAGAGTGCCGTCGGGAAGGCGGGCGGCATCAGTTTTTATAACACGCTGTCCGCCGAGGGTGTATTCGCCCTCGTCAAGCCCGGCCGCCATCATGGCATCGCTTATAACGACAGTTCTGTTTTCGCCCAAAGCTCTGAACGTTATTCGGAGTGTAGCGGGGCAGATATGAATGCCGTCACATATCAGCTCTGCGGTTACGCTGTCGCTGTCAAGCACTGCACCGACCATACCTGCTTCTCTCGACGTAAGTCCGTTCATTGCATTATAAAGATGGGTTGCGTGAGTTATGCCGAGCGATATTGCTCTCTTGCCTTGCTCATAGTCAGCGGTTGTGTGGGCGGCGGAAACGGTGCATATATTCTTTACCTTGCCTATAAATTCATCTGCACCTTTCTGCTCGGGTGCAATATCAACAAGTCTGATGGGGCAGATACCGTTGAGCTGCTCAAAAACGTCTGCGTCAGGCTCAAGTATGTGTGCCGCATCCTGAGCGCCTTTTTTTGCAGGGGCGATAAACGGGCCTTCCATATTTATACCGTGAATGTAAGCACCCTCTTCGCTGCCCATAGTATCCGCAATGTAGCCGAAGCATTTTTTCAGGGTTTCAACGGGCAGGGTCATTGTTGTGGGGCAGAAGGACGTTATTCCCTTTGTTGCGAGCCACTTGCTCATTTTTGCAGCGGAATCGGGGTTGCCGTCTGTAGCATCTGCCATATTGCAGCCGTGAATATGAATATCAATAAATCCGGGCAGAACAACACAGCCCGAGCAGTCTGTTCCTTCGGCGTCTGTTTTGTCAAGCGACTTTATTATTCCGTTTTCAATTTCAATGTCTGTTAAGCAGGGGACAAAGTCCTTGCCGTAAACTTCTGCGTTTTTTATTATCACGGGAATCACCTCTCAATGATTTTACCACATATTTAAGCTTGTGTCAAAAAAATAAAGCAGCCTGCATAAGCAAGCTGCTTTCAGCTTGTCGAAAACTTGTTTTCGGCAAGGTGGGGCTGTTGAGAAAGGAAGCTGAATGGCGTTTTCTTCGACCGAAGGCGTACAAAGGTACTCCGATGGGAGAAAAAACGTCAAGTAAACGAAAATGTTTTGTGTATTGATAAACACATATTTTAATGTATCTGACGGTACATTCGGGTCGTCGGGTCACCGACCCCTACAGATTATTTCGTTTATGTTTCAGCGACTTTATCGACAGTCAAAAAAGCAGCCTGCATAAGCAAGCTGCTTTTTATCATTAATATACTCAGATTTTTTCTTCAATGTAAGCTGCAAGATCGCCAACAGTCTTGATTTTATCAAGAGCTTCGTCTGAAAGTTCAATATCGAATTCGTCTTCGATTGACATTGCAAGGTCAACAAGGTCAAGGCTGTCTGCACCGAGGTCACCTGTGATTGTTGAGCTTTCTGAGATGATGCTCTGATCAACTTCGAGCTGTTCGCTGATGATTTTTTTTACCTTTTCAAATACCATTTCTGTTTCTCCTTTAAATTGTTGTTATGTTTCCCCCCGGAAACTACAGTATACATAATATAAAAATCAAGCACGATTTGTCAATAGCCAAAATCCAAAAAAAGATTGGAATATCCAACGAAGTTTTACCGATAATAAACAAAAAGGAACGGTGAATATGGATATTGCTTACAGTTTATTAAAGGCGTTTGCCGTTGGCGGATTAATCTGCCTTGCGGGACAGATTCTGATTGACACAACCAAGCTTACTCCCGGTCGAATTCTTGTTGCGTTCGTTGTAGCCGGCGTTGTGCTGACCGCGGCGGGGCTTTATGAGCCGCTTGTCAACTGGGCAGGTGCGGGGGCGACAGTGCCGCTCACGGGATTCGGTTACACGATGGCAAAAGGCGTTGAAAATATGATTGCCCAACAGGGGGTAAGAGGAATTCTGACCGGAGGGCTGACCGCTTCATCTGCTGGTGTTACGGCGGCCGTCATCTGCGGTATAATCGCTTCTTTTCTGGCAAAGCCAAAAGAAAAATAATACCCATAGAATAATAATATGGATTTTCAAAGCTATGTCAACAAAAAACGGTATTAATTAATAAATTCTTAGAAAAAACCCCTCCGTCTTTATCGACGAAGGGGTGAATTTCCTGAAAAAATTATTCAGCTTCGCAGCATGAGCATGAAACGTAGTTTTCTTCGCAATCAGCAGCGGCAGCCTTCTTCTCCTTGATCTTTTTAACCAAGAAATAGATGCCAACGCCTACGCCTGCAACCGCAACGATGATGCCGATGATTTTGAGTGCCTTTTTCATTTCTACTACCTCCAGGTAAATTTTAGTCAAGTTTATTATATATCACGAATCAATATTTGTCAATAATTTAATAACCGTAGTTATAAAAAATTTACAACTACGGTCATTTCTACTATTTTCTGTTTTCAGCAGCTTATTTTATAAGCTGAGCAAGAGCTGATTTCTTGTGTGCAGCGTTGTTCTTGTGGATAAGACCCTTAGCAGCAGCCTGATCAACCTTCTTGATAGCTTCTCTTACGATTGCGTTAGCTTCGGGTGAGTTAGCTTCAACGGCTGCGTGAGCCTTTTTGATAGCTGTTTTGAGTGCTGTGTTGCGTGACTTGTTTCTTGCAGCTCTGGTCTTGTTAACGATAACTCTTTTCTTAGCTGACTTAATATTGGGCATAGTGGCACCTCCTTCTTCATACAGGTGAATATGATAGCACATTTTTTTGCTGATTGCAAGGTTTTTTTGAAAAATCTTTTAAACTTTTGCAATTAATAATACTAAATATTCGAAAAAAAATCAAGAGGTAATTTTAAAAATGAATTTCAGAACCGATCTTGCGCTGGAAAGATGCGAATTTTTAAACAAAAAAACGATTGACGGAATAGAAATGAGCACCTTCAATGCACACGAAACCAAAGTAACAAGAATCGACGTAACGAACGAGTCGGGTGCCGAAACGGTCGGCAAACCGATAGGCAGATACGTTACCGTTGAGGTGAAACCCTTTGCGAAATATGCGCAGTTTATTGATGACGGCTTTTTTGTGCTTAAAGAAGAAATAGGACGTATTATTCCTGCAAACGGCTCGGTGCTTGTGGCGGGACTGGGCAATATCCGCATAACTCCCGATGCACTCGGTCCGAAGTGCGCATCAATGATTTTTGCAACGCGCCACATAACGGGCGAGCTTCTGAAAGAAACGGGGCTTTCGGGACTGAGAAGCGTAACGGCGTTTTCAACCGGAGTGCTTGGAGAAACCGGCGCGGAGGCGGCAGAAATAATAAAGGGGATTGTTAGGGCAACAACCCCCGATTTCGTGATTACAGTTGATGCGCTTGCCGCACGCAACGTGAGCAGACTCGGCACAACGGTGCAGATGTGCAACACGGGTATTGTGCCCGGGTCTGGGGTCGGCAATGCAAGGCAGGAGATAAGCGAGAAAACAATCGGCGTACCCGTTATTTCTATCGGCGTACCTACCGTTGTTGATGCTGCAACACTGATTCTCGATTATCTGGGAGATTATGAAAACGAAGATTTGCTTTATAAACAGGCGGGCACAATGACCGTTACACCGCGTGAAGTTGACCTGATGATAGAAAGGGCATCAAAGCTGACGGCGCTTGCAATAAACTGTGCGTTGCAGCCTGATATCACCCCTGAAGATATGCTGATGCTGACAAGCTGAAAAACCGCCGTTTTGCAACCTGCAAAGCGGCTTTTTCAATATGTTGTGTACCGAAAGATTTCTTACACAAGACGGCTTCGAAAAAAGTCAAAAAAAGTTTGAAAAAGTCTGATTTTTTTACCAAAAAAGACTTGTATTTCTCGTAAAGACAATATATAATAGGGAGGACAAGGGAAGTTAAGGATTGTTTTGGGAAGTTTTTCGGAAAGGGGGAGGAATAAATGTCATTGCTTCTTGCAGGTAAAGAACTCAGAAAATTTGACCAGGTAAACCGTATGTCTATTCCTCCGTCATTCAGAAAAGATCTCGGCGAAACGGTGTTTATCCTGAAGTCGATTTACGATGAACCCTGCCTTGTTATTTTTTCGGAAGAAGAATGGGTGAATTTCAGCATGGGGTTCATTTCATCCTTTACCGGCAAAAAGCAGGCAAAAGCTCAGCGCAGGCTTGCCGACAGAGTTGAAAAGCTCACTGTTGATAAATCGGGAAGAATTTCAATCAAAGAAGATTTCAAAGCTTATGCAAATCTTGAAGATGAAGTTCTTGTTGTAGGAACGATGGACAGAGTTGAACTCTGGACTCCCGAAAACTGGGAATTGTGGTGTGCGGGTGACGATGATGATGACGACGATCTTGATTTCAGTAACGTCAGCTACAGCGCCCCGAGGAGATAAGAAATGAACGGTTCTTTTCATCACATACCCGTACTTTTCAACGAAACGATTGAATCGCTCAACATAAAGCCCGACGGGATTTATGTTGACTGCACTTCGGGCGGCGGCGGCCATTCGGCGGCGATTGCAAAACGGCTTACAACAGGCAGACTCATTTCGATTGACAGAGACCCTCAGGCAATAGAAACTCTGAAAGAAAGGCTTTCGGGTTTTGAATGCGTCACGATTGTTCACGATAATTTTTTCAACATAAAAGAAATTCTTGCATCTCTCGGAATAAGCGGTGCAGACGGCGTGCTTGCCGATCTCGGGGTCAGCTCGCATCAGCTTGATGAACCCTCAAGAGGTTTTTCGTTTCACCACGATGCGCCACTCGATATGAGAATGAGCATCGAAGGTATGAGCGCGGCGGACGTTGTGAACACCTTATCCCAGAGAGAACTTCAGAAAATCATTTTCGACTACGGTGAAGAAAAATTTGCTCCGTCAATTTCAAGGGCGATAGTAAAGGCAAGAGAACAAAAGCCCATAGAAACAACCTTTGAACTTTCGGATATCATAAAATCCGCAATGCCTGCGGCGGCAAAAAGAGACGGGCATCCCGCAAGAAAAACGTTTCAGGCAATCCGCATTTACGTTAACGGAGAGCTTGACGGCTTGAGCGAAGCGGTGGGGGATATGTTTGATTGCCTTAACGAAGGCGGAAGAGTGAGCGTTATAACTTTCCACTCGCTTGAAGACAGAATAGTAAAACAGCGGCTTGCACCTCTTTCAAAGGGTTGCACCTGCCCGAAGAATTTCCCCGTATGCGTATGCGGAAACAAACCGAGAGCAAAGGTTTTTAAAGCGGTTGCGCCGAACGAAAACGAGCTTGCGGAAAATTCGAGAAGCAGAAGCGCAAGATTGCGTACTGCCGAAAAGCTTTAATGCAAAGATTAGACCGATGCAGGAAATGGATGGCCCTGCACGGTTTCATAATCACCTCCATTCCTTCGGATGGCTGTGACATAGTTACTCATTAATTTTGAAAGGAGAGAAAAGATATGGCTAATTATAATCGCAGCGAAGCGTATGATCTTTCTATATACGATTATGATATGAATTCATCTGCGGCGCCCCGCATTGATGATACACCTGAACAGCCTGCAAGAAAAAGAAAACCCAAGTCTGCGGCGCAGGCGCGTAAGGAGTCGGTAGCATCTGCTCTCCGTGCGGTGAAGCTTTTCGTTGTTTCGGTAACGCTTCTCGTGCTTTTTGGCGCAGTTCTGTTTTCAAAGGTTAATCTTATTGCTCTTGAGCAGGAAGCAACCAAAATAGAAGCACAAATCAACGAAGCAAAAAGTGAAAACACAAGACTTGTTATGCAGCTCAATTCCAATGCCTCAATCGAAAAAGTTGACGCCTACGCGGTTTCGGTTCTTGGTATGAATAAGCTTGAGCGATATCAGATACACTATTTTGAGGACAGAGAAGACGACAAGGTAGTGGTTGTCGGCGGTAAAGCGGTCGCGAGCGAGGCAGAAGCAGTCGCCTGAGAATGAGCGGCGGCTTTATTGCACTTTTGTCGCATAAGCGGCTCGGCAACGAGCATATACTATATTGATTATAATCAAGGCTGTCTCAATTTCAGTGAGTTCAAATCTTTCCGATGTTTTCATCGGAATTTTTGCGGTTTGATATCACTTCTTTGAGGCGGCAATTTTGTTATTATTGAAAGGAAGGTACACGTTGAGTAAGAGTAAGGTATCTCCGAAAAAAAGATTGTTTTATAGAGCACTCGCGGTTTTTCTGCTGTTATCGGTCGGTATTTTCGGGGTAACGGGAATAAACCTTGCCAGAATACAGCTTATTGACAGCGAACAGTATAAAGAAAAGGCGGAGCAGAATCAGCTCCACGATACCGAGATTGCAGCTGAGAGAGGTCTTATTTATGATACGAATATGACCGTTCTTGCAAAGAGCGCATCGGTATGGAAGGTATATATCAAGCCCAACAACATTGATAACGAAGATTTCAAAATTGCACTCTGCAATAAACTTTTTGAAATAACGGGAGTTGCGGTTGAAGATATCAAAAGCAAGGCGGATAAAAGCCAGTATGCTTATCTTGTTATTAAAAGGCAGATAGAGCTTGAGGAGAAAACAAAAATCACGGATCTTCTCGGCGAATATTTTACATATACCGATCACGAGAAGCAGAAGGACGGCACTCTCAAGCCCGTTGATAAGAAAATTTACTACAGCTCGGCAATCGGTATTGACCCCGACGTTAAGAGATATTATCCGTACGGAACGCTTGCTTCCAACCTTATCGGCTTTACGGGTACGGATGATATCGGCAGATCGGGTGTTGAACTTAAATATGACAGTATTCTTACCGGCACTCCGGGCAGAATAATAACGGCGCAGAACGGCAAAAGCGACGTTATGAATCAGGAGTTTGAAACGGTTTATGATGCCGTTCAGGGAACAAGCCTTGTACTTACCGTTGACGAGGTAATCCAGAGATATCTTGAAGATTCGCTTGAACAGGTTTACGTTGACTCAAAAGGCAAAGGTGCTTACGGCATCGTTATGGATGTTGATACGGGTGCAATTCTTGCAATGGCGTCAATGCAGAACTATGACCTCAACAGCCCTCAGAGCCTGACCGAAGCGGAGCAGACGGCTCTTGAGCAGGAATATCCCGATGCAACGGAAAGAAGCGCGGCGAGAAACAATCTTCTTTTCTCGCGCTGGAGAAACTTTATTATAAGCGACAGCTACGAACCCGGTTCGGTTTTCAAAATCATAACCGCTGCGGCGGCACTTGAAGAAAATGCGGTTGATGCATCTTCGATGATTTGCACCTGCACGGGCAGAATTCAGGTTTCGGACAGAACCATAAAATGCCACAAGAGAGACGGCCACGGAACGCAGAACCTCAAGCAGGGTCTTATGAATTCCTGCAACCCCTTGTTCATAACCGTCGGTCAGAAGCTCGGCGCAGAGAAATTCTACGAGTATTTTGAAGCTTTCGGCTTTACGGAGAAAACGGGAGTTGACCTTCCTGCGGAGAGCACCCCCGTTGCAGGCGTTACCTATCATTCGCTTGAAAGTATGGGTATTGTTGAGCTTTCGAGTTCGTCTTTCGGTCAGACCTTCCAGGCTACTCCGATTCAGATGATAACCGCAATAAGCGCAATCGCTAACGGCGGTAAGCTGATGACACCCTATATTGTTCAGAAACAGCTCGATGAAAACAATAACGTTATAAAAGAAACCCATCCCGTTGTAAGGCGTCAGGTCATTTCGGAGCAGACCGCACGCACGGTTGCCGATATGATGGAGGGCGTTGTAACAAGCGGTACCGGTAAAAATGCCTACGTTGCAGGCTACAGAGTGGCAGGCAAAACAGGTACTTCTCAGAAAATCGGTACGGCAAGGGGCGAATACGTTGCATCCTTCGGTTGCTTTGCTCCCGCTGACGATCCCGAAATTGCAGTGCTTATTATCGTTGACGAACCCGTGGGTCAGATCAACGGCGGTCAGATTTGTACTCCCGTTGCGGCTCAGGTGGTTGAAAAAACACTTGAATATATGGGCGTTGAAAGGCAGTACAGCGACGCCGAAATCGAACTTCTTGACACAAGCGCACCGAATATGATCGGCAGCGACGTCAAGGATGCAAAGCAAACTCTCAAAAAAGACGGCTTCGAAGTCAGAACTGTCGGCGACGGCAACGTTGTTGTGAGCCAGATTCCCGCATACAACCAGAGTATGCCCAAAAACGGCATTATCGTTCTTTATACCGAGGCGGATGCAGAGAGAATGACAACTACCGTTCCCGATCTTAAACTGATGACCGTTTCGCAGGCAAACAAGCAGGCGCTTGCGGCAGGTCTGAATATAAAAATTTCGGGAAATGCTTTGAATGCAGGTGAGCTTATTTCGTATGACCAGAGCCTTGAACCGGGCGACGAGGTCGAATGCGGTAAAACTATAACGGTTTATTTCAAATCCGATACGGGAGTCGGCGATTACGCAGGATAACAAGGCGGATTTGATACGGAGGAAAAAGATGAAACTTAATGAAATTGTAAAGGAAATATGTGCAGACGGGGTTTTTGAGGACAGAGAAGTCACTTTCATAACCGATAATTCTGCAAAGGTTTGTGAGGGCTGCATCTTCGTTTGTATCGAGGGCAGACGTTTTGACGGACACACAAAGGCTGCCGAAGCGCTCGAAAACGGTGCCGTTGCGGTTGTTGTTCAGAAAGATATGGGGCTTAAGAATCAGATTCTTGTTGAAAACACAAGAAGCGCCTATGCCCATATCAGCGCTGCGTTTTTCGGTCACCCCGAAAAGGAGCTTAAAATCATCGGCGTAACGGGCACAAACGGAAAAACAACAACCTGCTTCATTCTCAAGTCCGTTCTTGACGGTATGGGTCATAAAACCGGTCTGCTCGGTACGGTCAAAAATATCGTCGGTGATAAGGAATACCCTGCATCGCTCACAACTCCCGATTGCTATGACCTTTTCTCGCTCTTCAGAGAAATGGCAGATAACGGTTGTGAATACTGCGTTATGGAAGTTTCATCTCAGGCTCTTGACCAGCGAAGAGTTGACGGCGTTCATTTTGATGCCGCAATCTTCACAAATCTTACTCAGGACCATCTTGATTATCACGGCACTTTCGATGCCTACAGAGATGCAAAGCATATGCTTTTTGAAAACGCATCTCTTGCAGTTGTCAATATCGACGACGAAAGCGCTGAATATATGCTTGAAAACGTTGACTGCAGAAAGGTTACTTTCTCAATCAACAGCGATAACTGCGATTACTCGGCTAAAAATATCAGAATAGCCGCCTCGGGAGTTAAATATGAGCTTCTCAGCAGCGGAAACATCGGCAGAATTCACTTTGAAGTTCCCGGAAAATTCTCGGTTTATAATTCAATGGGCGCGGCTGTGTGCCTTGTTGAAATGGGTATGGATTTCAGAGAGGTTCTCAATTCTCTCGTTGCCTGCAAGGGTATCCCCGGCAGAATGGAGGTTGTTCCCACCGACACACCCTATACCGTTATCATTGACTATGCACACACCCCCGACGGACTTGAAAACGTTCTCGGCTGTGTTCGTGAAATAACGGATGGCAAGGTTATAACCGTGTTTGGCTGCGGCGGCGACAGAGATAAAACGAAGCGACCAATTATGGGTGAAATTGCGGCAAGGCTTTCTGACGTTGCGGTTGTAACGTCGGATAACCCCAGAAGCGAAGATCCCGAAACGATAATCGAAGAAATCGTTGCAGGTATCGGCAAACACAGTTCAAAAATAATTGTTGACAGCGACAGAACGGGAGCAATAAGGAAAGCTCTTGAAACCGCTCAGAAGGGTGACGTTGTTGTTCTTGCAGGTAAGGGTCAGGAAACCTATCAGATTCTTGCAAGCGGCAAAATTCATTTTGACGAGCGCGAAGTTGTTGCAAAAATACTTTCCGAAAAGGCAGGGAAATAAATGAAAGCGCTGACTTTCAAAGAAGCGGCATCGGCAGTCGGTTCATCAAGCAATCTTGCAGGTAAGTTTGACTGCGTATGCACCGATACAAGAAAAATAACGGACGGCTGTCTTTTCATTGCGATAAAAGGCGATAATTTTGACGGTCACGATTTTGCCGCAAAGGCAACGGAAAACGGCGCTCAGGCTGTTATTGTTGAAAAAGACTGCGGTCTCGGAGAAAGACAGATTATTGTTGAAAACACAAGAACCGCACTGCTTGACCTTGCAGGCTATTACAGAAGCCTTTTCAATATTCCCGTTATCGGCGTTACGGGCAGCGTAGGTAAAACAACAACAAAAGAAATGATACACGCCGTTATGTCGGCAAAATACAATACTCTTAAAAACGAAGGCAACCTCAACAACGAAATCGGCGTACCCCTCACTCTTTTCAGGCTTGACGAAAGCCACGAAGCCGCCGTTATCGAAATGGGTATGAGCGGCTTTGACGAAATTTCAAGAATGACAAAAGCTGTCAGACCCGACGTTGCCGTTATTTCAAACATCGGCGTTTCCCATATCGAAAATCTCGGTTCAAGAGAGGGTATTCTCAAGGCGAAGCTTGAAATTCTTCACGGGATGAAAGCTGATGCGCCCGTTATCCTCAACGGAGATGACGATATGCTCGTGACCGTAAGACCCGGAACTCATCCCGTGGTTTATTACGGCATAGAAAACACAGACGTAAACTATAAGGCATCAGATATAACCTCCAAAGAGAGCGAAATCGAAATGACCGTCGATTTCGCAGGCGGTTCGGGTAGGGTGAGCCTGCCTTATCCGGGCCGTCACAACGTGTATAATTCCCTTGCAGCGGTTGCGGCAGGCGGATTTTTCGGCATAGAACCCGAAACGGCTCTTGAAGCTCTCAAGAACTATGTGCCTGCAGGTATGAGGCAGAGAATAGTCAAAAAATACTCAATGACTTTCATTGAGGATTGCTATAACGCAAGCCCCGATTCGCAGGCGGCGGCTCTTGCCGTTCTCGGCGGAATGAATTCTCAAAGAAAAATTGCCGTTATCGGCGATATGCTTGAACTCGGCGCTGTGAGCAAGGATGCACACTACGGAGTCGGCACAAAGGCAGCGGAGAATAAAATTGACGCAGTGTTTACATACGGCGAACGTGCTCTCGAAACCGCAAAGGGCGCAAAAGACGGCGGAGTTGCCGACGTGAGAAGCTTTAACGATAAGAATGTTCTTTCATCCGCTCTTGCGTCTTATCTTAAAGAAGGCGATGCGGTGCTTTTCAAGGCAAGCAGAGGTATGAAGCTTGAGGACGTTATTAATTCGCTTTATAACACCCTTGATAATAACTGACTGAAAGGAAAATTCTTCTTATGAATACCGTTGCCGCTATCCTTATTGCTGCTGTTGCAGGTCTTTCAATAACCGCCGTTCTCGGATTTGTTATGATTCCGTGGCTGCGCAAGCTGAAATTCGGGCAGACGATTCTTGAAATCGGCCCCAAATGGCACAGCAGCAAGCAGGGGACACCCACAATGGGCGGCATAATGTTTATTATCGGCACGGTCGGCGCAATCTTGCTTACCGTTGTTACCGATAAGATTATGGGCGGCGATATTGTTGCATCGGGCAGCCTCGTTCCGCAGGAGATGTATACTAAGCTCTGGGGCGGTGTTGCAACGGCGCTGGCTTTCGGCTTAATCGGTTTTGTTGATGACTATATCAAGGTTGTGAAGCATCAGAATCTGGGGCTTACAATAAAGCAGAAAACGTTGTTTCAGTTTTTAACCTGCCTTGCTTATCTTATCAGCCTTTATATGGGAATGCAGGGCGGCACGCATATGTTTATCCCGTTTGTCGGCAACGTTGAAACGGGATTCTTCTATTGGATATTCGGCATTATTTTTATTTATTCAACCGTTAATTCCGTTAATTTTACTGACGGTGTTGACGGTCTGTGCGGCAGTGTTACGGTCACTGCGGCAATTTCAATCGGAGTTATTGCGGCAATGAAAGGTCTTTTCGGCTTTTCAATGGCTGCAGCGGCTCTTGCAGGCGCCTGCGCAGGCTTTGTTTTATGGAACAAAAACCCTGCTAAAGTTTTTATGGGCGACACAGGCTCAATGTTCCTCGGCGGAATGATTGTTGCGCTTTCTTATGCAATCGGCTGTCCGCTCATCGTTTTACTTGCAGGTCTTGTTTACGTTATTGAAGGCGCATCTGACGTTATTCAGATAATTTACTACAAAGCAACGGGCGGTAAGCGTATTTTTAAAATGGCGCCCGTTCACCATCATTTTGAAATGTGCGGCTGGAGTGAAAAGAAAATCACAACGGTCTTTACAATAATCAATATTCTCGGCGGCGTTGCCGCAGTTGCCGTTATGTATTACGGCGGATATATTCTGAAATAGGAGGGCAAAGCTTGAAACAGGAAATTCTGGCGCATTTCGGGATTTTTAATCTCATAGGCGATGTATTCAAAGGCAGAAAAAAATTCAGGGACTTGTTCAGCACAAGACCTATGGATATAACTTTTCTTGCCCTCGTTATTGCCGTTCTCACCATCGGCATTATAATGATGTTTTCAGCAAGCTACGTTAACGCAATGTACGGCATCTCCGAAGAAAAAGGCGGTGCATATTACTACGTCAAAAATCAGGCGGTTTTTGCAATTATCGGTGTTGTTATGATGATTTTGCTTTCTCATCTGAAATCCGATATTTTCAGGCAGGGTACGGGCGTTGTAACGGTTATTGCACTTCTGCTTCTGGTTTACGTTCTTATCAATCCTCATATTGTTCCGGGCAAAGAGCAGTTCAAAAGATGGGTTGAAATTCCTGTTATCGGTTCGTTTCAGCCGTCTGAAATAGCAAAGCTTGCCGTTGTAATGTTCCTTGCGTTCAGTATGGAACGCTATCATAAAATCATCGAGCAGAAATGGTGGGTAATCTTTCCTTACGGAGCGTTTGTTCTTGTTTTTTGCGCTCTTGTTTATGCGGAAAACCACGTTTCGGGTACTTTGCTTATTCTCGGAATAGGAACGGCAACGATTTATTTCGGCGGTGTCAGAATTCATAAGCTGGTATATATTTTAGGCATAGCGGTAGTTGTTCTCGGCGTTATATTTGCAGCTTTGAATGCGGATAAACTCCTTGAAGGCTACGCCAGCGAACGAATCAGAATATGGCTCAAGCTCCTTACGGGGGAAGAACTTACAGCTGCAGAAACAAGAGGTTCGGGCTGGCAGAGCATTCAGTCGCTTTATGCCATCGGTTCGGGCGGACTTTTCGGCCTCGGCTTCGGCAATTCCAAGCAGAAGCATATGTATCTTCCCGAGCCGCAGAACGACTTCGTTTTTGCGGTTGTTTGCGAAGAACTCGGATTTATAAGAGCAATTCTTATTATTTTGCTTTTTATTCTTCTTGTTGCAAGAGGTTTTATCATAGGCTTAAGAGCGAAAAGCAGATTTGAAGCGATGCTTGCAATGGGCATCAGCTTTCAGGTAGGTCTGCAGGCGGCTCTCAACATTGCCGTTGTAACCTCGACCGTTCCGAATACGGGCATCAGCCTGCCGTTTTTCAGTTACGGCGGAACGTCGCTTATTATGCTTCTTATGGAAATGGGTATAATTCTTGCTATATCGAGAAACAGTGAAAGGAAAAAGAAAGATGTTCGATAACAAACGAATTCTTATTGCCGCAGGCGGAACGGGCGGTCATATAAACCCCGCGCTCGGCACTGCAGGTTATATAAAAGAACAGAATCCCACGGCGGAAATCGCTTTTGTCGGCACTGCCGATAAAATGGAAGCAAAGCTTGTACCTCAGGCAGGCTATGAACTCAAAACCATTGAAATCAGCGGCTTTTGGAGAAGCTTTTCTCCCGATGCAATAAAGCATAATCTCGGCACCGTCAAGAAGCTTCTCAAATCTTCTTCTCAGATAAAGAAGATACTCAACGATTTCAAGCCCGATCTCGTAATCGGCTTTGGCGGATACGTAAGCGGTCCCGTTCTGCGTATGGCGGCAAAAAAGGGTATACCCACCGCAATTCACGAACAGAACGCTTATCCGGGCGTTGCCAATAAAGCTGTTGCAGGCAAGGTGGACAGAGTTATGCTCACCGCAAAGCAGGCTGAACAGTATATGAAGCCAAAAAATCCCTGCGTTGTAACCGGTCTGCCCATCAGAGGCGATATTCTAAAGTCAGACAGAGATTTCGCAAGGGCTGAACTCAATCTTGGTAATAAACCTCTCGTTCTTTCAATGGGCGGAAGTCTCGGCGCAAAGCCCGTCAACGATGCGATGCTCGGTGTTATTCTGAATAAATACAAAGATAACGACTGCGTGTTTCTTCACGCAACGGGCAAGGGCGGAGATTGGTTCACCGAAGAACTCAAGAAGAACGGTGTTGACCTCAGATCAAACCCTCACGTAAGGATTGTTGAATATATTGATATTCCCAAGTGTCTGCCTGCCGCAGACCTTGTTGTCTGCCGTTCGGGCGCAAGCACACTCAGTGAGCTTCAGGCACTCGGTAAGCCGTCGATTCTTATTCCGTCGCCCTATGTTACAGAGAATCATCAGTATCACAACGCTATGGCGCTTGTTAACAACGGTGCGGCTGAAATCCTTGAAGAAAAAGACCTTACCGCAGACGTGCTGACCGAAAGAGTGAATATGCTTCTTAAAGATAAACAGAAGCTTGAAGAAATCGGCACAAATGCAAAAAATATGGCTGTTGTTGATGCAACAAAACGTATATACGAAACACTTTGTGAAATAATGAAATAAAATTCACCAAAATCACGCCTCCCGAATAGTATGGAACAGAATGTTCGATGCTTCAAAGGAGCGTGGATTATGGAAAAAATCGTTATAAACGGCGGAAGAGAGCTTAACGGAAAAGTGCGGCTGCAAGGCTCAAAAAACAGCGCGCTTCCAATTCTCGCCGCTGCCGTTGCAGTTGAGGGCGTGAGCGTAATACATAATTGCCCGAACCTTACCGACGTGACTGCGGCGCTGAAAATAATTGAACATATCGGCTGCAAAACAAAATGCGAGGGGCATACCGTTACCGTTGATGCAACCAACGTCTGCAGGTGCGATATTCCCGAAAAGCTGATGCGTGAAATGCGCTCTTCAATAGTTTTTCTCGGCGCTTTGCTTTCCCGTTTCTCGAAGGGGAGCGTTACTCCGCCGGGCGGCTGTGAAATAGGTCTCAGACCCATTGATTTGCATTTGAGCGCGTTTTCCTCGCTTGGGGTAAAGATATGCTCAAACCGAGGCAGGCTTGAATGTTGCGCGCCCGAAGGGATAAAAGGCGGCAACATAAACCTTGCATTCCCGAGCGTAGGCGCAACGGAAAATATTATGCTTGCTTGCGTGAGTGCAAACGAAGAGACGGTTATCTGCAATGCGGCAAGAGAACCTGAAATAATCGACCTTGCCGATTTTCTCAACAAGTGCGGAGCAAGAATAAGCGGAGCAGGGCAGAGCGTTATTCATATCAAGCCTTCAAAAAAACTTTATTCTGCAGAGCATTGCATTATTCCCGACAGAATAGTCGCTTCAACCTATATGGCGTGTGCGGCGTCAGCAGGCGGCACTGCGGCGGTTGAAGGTGTTGAAAAAGAACATCTTGCGCCCGTTATTCCCGTTTTTGAAGCGGCAGGATGCAGGATTAACATCAACAAAAACGAGCTTATAATAAAAGCTCCGAAAAAGCTCTGCGGAGTAAGATATCTCAGAACGATGCCTTATCCGGGATTTCCAACGGATTCACAGGCTATAGTGATGGCGATGCTTGCCACGGCAAACGGAACAAGCGTTGTTACGGAAAATATTTTTGAAAACAGATTCAGGCACGTTCCCGAACTCGTGAAAATGGGAGCGGATATAAGAGTAGAAAACGGATGTGTTGCCGTTGTGGAGGGCGTTGAAAAGCTTTTCGGTGCAACGGTAGCGGCAAGTGACCTGCGGGGCGGATGCGCTCTTGCGGTTGCGGCGGTTGGTGCGCAGGGGCAGACAGTCATTGCCGACGTTCACCATATCGACAGGGGATGCGAAGATTTTGAGATGAGCCTTTCACGGCTTGGTGCTGATATAAAGAGAATTTGATAAAACGGTGGAATGTAAATGGACAGAGAAAACAATCAGGAGAATGCACGCAGGCTGACTCCTGAGGAAAGAGCGGCAAGAGTCAAAAAATTAAAACAGAAAAGAAGATTCAGGCTGGCAATCGTCGTAACGGCGTTTTTGCTGCTTCTTGCGCTTATCATAAGCCCGATTGTTTTGTTTTTTGTTCTCAGAGTGAAGAATTTTTCGCTTGAGGGAATAAGCCCCTATCACGGCTATGAAATTATCGAGGCAAGCGGCGTTACTGAAGGCAAGAGCCTTATCTTCCTTAACGTTGATAAGGTGAAAGAGAATATCGAAAAAACACTTCCTTATACGGATAACGTTGAGGTAACAAGAAAGTTTCCCGATACCCTTGTTATCCGCTACGGCGAAACAACGAAGGCGTTTGCTTTTCAGCTTTCGGGCAGCTCATACGTGCTTACGGACAGCAACCTCAAGGTGCTTGAACACGCATCGGAGGTTCCTGAAGGGTTGACGCTTATCAAGGGCGCTGTTCCCGTCAGCTTTGAAGCAGGAGAGGTTATGGCGTTTTCAAAGAATGAAAACGGCGAAACAACAGACAGAACCTTCTCTCTTGTTCTTGAAATAACAAAGGCTGTTGCGGAGAATTCGATGAAGGACGTTAACCTCATTGACGTATCCTCCGTCAACGATATTTATCTTATTTATCAGGAAAGGCTGGTACTTCGCCTCGGCGAATCTTCGGATCTTTCGTCAAAGCTTTCTCTCGGTCAGAGAGTTATTGTTGATGAGGATAAAATCGATCCGATGCAAAGCGCAACAATCAATCTCACCATTCCGAAAAAAGCCTACGTTAACCCTGACGATCCCGGGGATATAAAGGAGCTTGTAATTTATAGCGGCGGCGAATGGGAAGAGCCTGAAACCAAGCCGGTTGAAGAAAGCTCAACCGAAGAAACGGAAGAAAACGACGAATAAACAATGATATTTGCCCGAAATTTTGCGGTTTTCGCGTTGTTTCGGGCAAAATATATTTAATATTGCAAAATAAATGCCGAAAATAAGAGAAATTTTCAATTTGTTCTTGTTTTTTTATTTAATATATGGTATTATAATTCTGTTTTAGTATACCTTAATATTATTATAGGGGGTCACGAAAATGGCATTCGAAATTGACAATGATTTTGAAAGTGCGGTTCAGATAAAAGTAATCGGCGTCGGCGGCGGCGGCGGAAATGCAGTTAACCGTATGATCACTCAGGGTGTTCTCGGTGCAGAATTTATCGCCGTTAACACAGACAAGCAGGTGCTTGTTCATTCAAAAGCAACTCATAAAATCCAGATCGGTGAAAAGTCAACTCACGGTCAGGGTGCAGGCGGCAAGCCTGAAGTTGGTGCAAAGGCTGCCGAAGAAAGCAGAGACGCTATTTCTGATGCACACAAAGGCACAGATATGGTATTCATCACCGCAGGTATGGGCGGCGGTACAGGTACCGGCGCAGCTCCCGTTATCGCATCTGTTGCAAAAGAAATGGGCTGCCTCACCATCGGCGTTGTAACAAAGCCCTTCAAGTTTGAAGGCAGAAGAAGAATGGTTCAGGCTCAGGACGGTATCTCAAAGCTTGCTGAGCACGTAGACAGCCTTATTGTAATTCCTAACGACAGACTCCGTGCTCTCGACGAGAGAAAGAAGACTATCGCTGAAGCTTTCGCTGAGGCAGACGAAGTTCTTCTTCAGGGTGTTAAGAGCATTTCAGAGCTTATTAAGATTCCCGGCTTCATCAACCTTGACTTCGCGGACGTTACAAGCGTTATGAAGGATGCAGGCTATGCTCATATGGGCGTTGGCCGTGCAAAGGGCAAGGACAAGGCAGAATGCTCTGCAAACGCAGCAGTATCAAGCCCGCTTCTTGAAACCTCAATCGCAGGTGCCAAGGGCGTTATCATCAGCATCACCGCATCAGACGACGTTGATCTTGAAGACGTTGAGAATGCAGCAGAAATCATCACCAACAAGGCTCACGAAGACGCAAATATCACTTGGGGTATTGCATTCGATCCCGATCTTGATGATGAAATGGTTATCACTGTTATCGCAACAGGTTTTGATTCAACAGTAAAGGCTCCCGTTGCAGCTCCTGCAGCAACAAATTCTTTTATGGCAGCAATGAATAAAGCTGCAGCTCCTACTCCCGTTGAAGCAGCTCCCGCTCCCGTTGTTAAGCCTGCTGCACCTGCCGCTCCTGCAGGTCCCAGCATCCCCAACTTCGGTTCATCAAACAACGACGTATCAAGCTTCTCAGCTCCCGCAGCACCCGCTGCACCTGCCGCTCCCAAGAATGATAACTCATTCGATGATGATCAGTTCTATATTATGATTAACGATATCATCAAGGGCAACGACAAATAAAAAATGATTAAATCCCGTACCGAAAGGTACGGGATTTTTTTGCCGTTTAAAAGGCGGTTCATTGCGAACCGCCTTTTCTTTATTTGTTGGATTTTCTCGCGTTCTGCTTAGCTTTTTTAATCTGCTTGGCTCTTGATTTTGCTTTGTTTGTTTTCTTTTCTTTCTTATCAAAAGTCTTGATTTTTTCGCCTTTCTTTGCTGCTTCCTTGGCAGCCTTCTTTGCTGCCTTTTTAGCTGCTTTTTCAGCCTTGAGCTTTTCTTCGTAGGCTTTTTCTGCGGCGGCCTTGCGCTCAGCTTCTGCAGCAGCTTTTGCAAGCGCTCTTTCGTGGCGGATTTTTGCATCGTCATAGATTGCCGAAATTTCTCCGAGCTTTTGATAATTTTCGCTCTGAGTGAGAATCTTTTTAGCCATAATATAGGGTTTTGCGGCGCTTTCAAAGTTTGTTATTTCATCTCTGAGAGCCTTGGTTTCAACTGACATCAACTTAAGCTCTGCGCGGAGCTTTTCAACCTGAGCCTTTGATTTTTTGATTTTTTCTTTATTCTTTGTTGCTTTGAGATAATCGTTAATCTTCTTGATTTCGGCTTCAATCTTATCCTGAGCGGCATATCTGCGTTCAAGCTCTGCATAATCGGGCTGAACAAATTCTTTGCCGTTTGCGTAATATTTTTTCAACGCCTTGATTGCCGAAATCTTTCTGTTTGCAATTTCAACAGCAGCCTTGCGGATTGCCTTATCGCTTATGCTCTTTGCTTCTTTGCGTTCAGCTTTAACGGAGTTAAGGTCGAGATCGAGAATGCCTGAAAGACCGGCGTTGTAAATTTTTCTGTTTTCTTCAACGATAAATCTGAATTTTTCGGTTGAGAATTTATCAAGCTCTTCGCAAACGAATTTTGCAACTTCGATTTCTTCGTTATAAATCAAATCTTCATTATACGCTTTCTTTGCAAGCTTTCTTTCAGCCTTGTCTTTTATTGATTTATAGGATGATTTGTTTACCGTTTTAGGAGCTGCAACAGCCATTTCACGGGAAGTGTTGATTATTCCGACAGCTTCAACGAGGTCGCCGTCGTTAAGAACACCGTTGCCGTAGTCTTCAAACATACTGCGGATTTTAAGAACTCTGATAACTGATTTCTGCTTTTTCTCGTTGAAATCATACCAGATATAAGGGATGACGTTCATCAATGCGCCGACTGCCGCAACAATAACAAGAACTTTAAGAAGAGGCAAAAGAACATTGGGATCATAAAGAGCATTGGATGCGTTCTCATAAACTTCCTGACCGGCTTCAGCCTGCTCCTGAAGAACCTGTGCTACGGTTTTTCCGGAGCCAAGCATTCGGTTGAGAATTTCAGGGTTTGAGGTAACTTCCTTTGCCGTAGCTATATTCATACCCTTGATCGCCTGAATTTTCGGGATAACAAAGCCTGTTACAAGGGTGATAATTGTACCTATCGCAGTAACCGCAGCAAACATACCGTCAATTCTTTCGCCTGAAACATACTGCTGATAGTCACGGATATCCGCCTGAATTGCAGGGTTGAGTATGTGCATAAATGAACCCATAAATGCATTAAGGTAAAGGCAAGCCAGAATGAGATATATTGTAAGTCCGTTTATTCCGTTGAGGAAGGGAAGCATCATCAGGATAAACACGATGTTGAACAAGTTTGTAACAACAAGAACGGATTTCTTGCCCCATTTTTTTACGCATATGGGAGCAAGCAGCATACCCCAGAGAGAAGCATTGCCGTAAACCGTCTGAATAATAGCAAAGGCATTGCCGTCACAGGCACCGCCATAGTTATAGAGCCAGCTCATAATGTTGCTGTATGCCGTCTCAAGGAAACCGATCCAACCGGCAAGGGAGATTATCCAGAAATATTTGTTTTTTGCAACTTCTTTGAGCGCATCCAAGAATTTAACTTTAACAACGTGGGTGCGAGCCTGAACGATTTTTTCTTCCGTACTCTTGTAAACAACAATACAAAGAAGTATGCCGAGTATGGTGAGTATGGGGTACAAAAGACGGTAAACACGAATATCGTTTGAGGTTGTGTGGAAAATGTTTTGCGCAATAAAGGGTGAGATAAAATTAACAACTGTAGGTGCGAATGAATAGACGACGCTCTTTACAGAGGCAACGTCGGTTCTTTCCTGAGTGTTAGGCGAAAGAACGTGAATGAGGTTTTCGTATGCATCATAGAAGAAATAATAAAAGAAATGTAAAAAGAAGTTCAGAACAAGGATTACGGCACATTTTGCAACGTAATCGGCATCCCTGTTGAATATCTGACCGTCACCTACAAGATAATGGAGGTCTTTGTACGGAAACCAGACCATTACGTTACATATAATTGCGGCAGGGAGTGCCATTGTGACTATGTACGGTCTGTATTTACCTTTTTTACTTCTGGTGTTATCGATGATTGTTGCTCTTATACCGGTAAGAGGTATATTAACAATAACTGCGATAACGTGAAGTATATACATATCTTCCGGGGTTACGCTGAGAATGTTCTGAATGAGAAAGTTGTTTGCACCGAGCAGACAGGCTGTGCCGAGGGTTATAATCATATAGGCACCTATACCGCCGCCCGAATAACCGAGAATTTCCTTGAAGGTCATATAACGGCCATGCATCGGAGTGTTCCAATAAGTTTTGACCTTAGAAAAAAGACCTTTTGCTTGACTTACGAGGTTCATATCTTTCCTCCTAAAATTTTCATACATTATATATTATCAAAATTAATCCGAATCGTCAAGGTATAATAACATTTTGTGTGAATTATGTTAATTCTATTGAAATTTTTTGTGTATATTGTTATAATATTTCAGATAATACGCAAACGGAGCGTGATAATATGGAAAATATCAAAAATGCAATAGCTCAGGGTCAGACGGCTCTTGGCATTGAATTCGGTTCAACAAGAATAAAAGCTGTTCTTATCGGCAAAAACCATGAGCCTCTCGCATCGGGCAGCTTTGATTGGGAAAATACTTATGACAACGGTGTGTGGACATACCCTCTTGAGCAGGTATGGGAAGGTCTTCGCGGCGCATTTGCAAAGCTTAAGGCAAACGTTGAAGAAAAATACGGTGTTAAGCTTACAACCGTCGGTGCGCTCGGTATCAGCGGTATGATGCACGGATACCTTGCTTTCGATAAAGAAGGCAACCAGCTTGCACAGTTCAGAACCTGGAGAAACACAATTACAGCAAAGTCGGCTGAAGAACTCAGTGCACTTTTTGATTTCAATATTCCTCAGCGCTGGAGCATTGCCCATCTCTATCAGGCAATTCTTAACGGCGAAGAACACGTTAAGGACGTTGATTTTATTGCAACCCTTGCGGCTTACGTTCATTGGAAGCTTACCGGCAAAAAGGTTATCGGTGTAGGCGAAGCTTCGGGTATGTTCCCCATCGACAGCGATACCAACGATTATGATAAGAAAATGCTCGCAAAGTTCAACGAAAAAATTGCTCCCTGCGGTTTTGATTGGAAAATTGAAAATATTCTTCCCGAAGTTCTTGTTGCAGGCGAAAACGCAGGCGTGCTTACCGAAGAGGGCGCTCTTCTTCTTGACCCCACGGGCGAGTTCAAGGCAGGCGTAACTCTTTGCCCTCCCGAAGGCGACGCAGGCACGGGTATGGTTGCAACCAATTCCGTTGCGGTCAGAACGGGTAACGTTTCCGCAGGCACGTCAATCTTCCTTATGGTTGTTCTTGAAAAGGCACTCTCAAAGCTTTACCCTGAAATTGATATGGTAACAACCCCTGCAGGCAAGCCTGTTGCAATGGTGCATTGCAACAACTGTTCGGGTGAAATTGATGCGTGGGCAGGAATGTTCACCTCATTCTGCAAGGCAATGGGTATGGATGTAAGCATCTATAAGGTACTCGATAAAATGTTTGAAAAAGCTCTTGAGGGCGATAAGGACTGCGGCGGACTCGTTGCATATAACTACCTTTCGGGCGAAGTTATTACGGGTCTTGACAGCGGCAAGCCTATGTTTTTCAGAGGACCCGACAGCAAGTTCACCCTTGAAAACTTTGCAAGAGTTCAGCTTTCATCCGCTGCCGCAACTCTCAGCATCGGTATGGAAATTCTTGAGGATGAGGATGTTAAGGTTGACAGAATCCTCGGTCACGGCGGTTATTTCAAAGCTCCCGTTGCAGGTCAGAAGATTATGGGTGCGGCGCTCAACGCTCCCGTTTCCGTTATGAAAACAGCAGGCGAGGGCGGTCCCTGGGGCGTTGCAATTCTTGCGGAATATATGGTAAGCAAGGCTGACGGCGAAACCCTTGACGGATACCTTGAAAACAAGGTTTTTGCAGGTCAGGATTCAACCGAAATCGCTCCCGATGCAGATGACATCGCAGGTTTCAAGGCATTCCTTGAAAACTATAAGAAGGGTCTTGCTGCAGAAAAAGCGGCTGTTGAGGCATTATAAAATAAAATGTTGACTTTTGTCGGCATACGGAGTATAATTCGATACGCAATTCAAATAAGTGGTGGAGTCTGTCATAGAATGAATATCATTCTATTTGTTTGAAATTGTGTTTTTGATTATTATTTTTAATCGGAAATACGGCAGAATCTGCGTTTTTGCGGATTCTGCTTTTTTATTGCAGACGTGCACCCTTGAAAGGGAGTTAAAAATGGCACCTATTACAATTACGGCACTGGTTATTTTCGCTGTCACTTACGTTCTGATGATGGCATTCCAGAAAATCAGACCCTACGTTACCGTCGTTTCGGCTCTGATTTTTCTTGCGCTCGGCATTATTTCCGCAGTGAACCCCGATATTTTCGGCGCAGGATTCTTTACTCTTGAAGATAACACAACCTTTACATACGGCTTCAAAGAAGTGTTTGAAGCGGTTGACTTCAACGTTATTATGATGATTGCAGGCACGATGGGTACGGTTTATCTTTTCATCGAATCCAAAATGCCGCAGCTTTTATCGGATATTCTCATTTCGAAAATGCCCAACGTTAAATGGACCGTTGTTGCGCTGTCGCTCTTTGCAGGTATTGTTTCGGCGTTTGTTGATAACGTTGCAACCGTTCTTATGATTGCTCCCGTTGCGCTTGCATTCTGCAAAAAGCTCAACATTTCACCCGTACCCTCGATTATCTGCATTGCGATTTCATCGAATCTTCAGGGTGCGGCAACGCTTGTAGGTGACACAACCTCGATTCTTCTTGCAAAAGAAGCAAATCTTGATTTTTCGGACTTCTTTGTTCATAACGGTAAAGTCGGTATGTTCTGGATTGTTCAGGCAGGTGCGGTAGTCAGCGCATTTATCATTTACTTTATGTTCCGCAAGGAAAAGGAAAAAATCGAGTTCAAAAACCGAACGAAGGTTGAAGATAAATTCCCCACGTTTCTGCTTGTAGGCACGGTTGCTGCTCTTATTGCCGTTTCGTTTATTCCCTATTCGGAATATGATGCAAGCGGCGCCCTCATCAAGCAGGGCAAGCCCGAAATTACAAACGGTATTATATGCCTCGCTTTCTTTGCCGTCGGCATTATCCGTGAATTGTTTATAAAGAAGAATAAAGACGTTGTTAAAAGCGCCATTAAGGAAATCGACTATTTCACAATCGTTCTTCTTACGGGTCTTTTTGTTGTTATCGGCGGTATCGAAAAGGCAGGCGTTGTTGATTTTATCGGCGAAACCATCGCAAGCCTCGGCGGCGGCTCAATGTTTGTTGTTTATACAATCATCGTGTGGATGTCCGTAATTCTTTCGGCGTTTATTGATAATATTCCCTATACCGCAACAATGCTCGCAATCGTACCCGTTATTGCAGGAGACAGCGGAATGGATAATCTTCTTTATTACGGTCTGCTTTGCGGCGCAACGCTCGGCGGCAATCTTACCCCCATCGGCGCAAGCGCAAATATCGCAGGTATCGGTATTCTCCGCAAGGAGGGCCACGAAGTGAAGGCGACCACCTTTATGAAATACGGCATACCCTTCACCCTCGCCGCTGTTGTGACGGGATATATTCTTCTCTGGTTTATCTGGAAACCCTAAAAAATCACCCGGAATGCGAAGTGCATTCCGGGGTTTTGATTTACCATCTGTTTTCAACGTATTCGCAGAAAAGGTTCAGGTTTTCAATTTCAAGCTTTGTGCCGTCGTCAAGAATAACGTTGCCGCTGCATATGCCGCAGACCTGATGGCAGTGCATTCGCATAACAAGGGCGTTGATATCCGTATGATGGTCAAAAACGGGCTTCATCGTAAGATTGAATCGGTTATCTTCGGATACAAATTCCCACGGCTCCATATATTTATCGGGCTTCGGGAAAACCCTGAGGTCAACCGCGCCGACCTTATGCACCTTGCCGTCATAGAATATGCAGGTTTCTGTTGCATGGCTTTCGTCACCGATTGCCCAGGTTGCTTCAACGCCGAAGATATGTTTTTCACCCTTTTCATCGGTCAGATACGTTGTGCCGTTGCACCAATACCATACCATACTGTAGGGAGTGTTGACTCTGCCCCAGTCGAGAATGCAGAAGGTATTATCCTTTGAAAATTCATAAACGTCGTCGCCGAATTTATATGTACCTTCGCAGGGCATACAGTTCTGTTTTGTGGTCATAAAATATCTTGTGGGCATATCCTTGAAAGGCAGAACGGTTGTTATGTTTTCAAGTCCGGGCATAATATCCATTCTGAAATTGCATTCAACGGGCTTGCCTTTATATTTGAATTTGAAATAGAGGGTTCTTTCGGTTTCTTTTGTGTCAAAATCAATCTCTGCACCGCCGAGATTTGTTTTGAATCTGTGGGGTGCGTCGCCTTTGGGCGGAAAAATATGTGCAGGCTTATCTTTTCCGCCGATAAAAACAGCCATTGAGTCGCAGATAATTTCGCCGTTTTTCCAGTCAACGAGCTTTGCGCCTGCATAGCCGCCAATCGAAATGTTTGCACAGCTTATCTGAACGAGAAATCGGTCGTTCACAATCTGATAGAAATCCCATTCTTTTCTTCTCATAGAGGGTTTTGAAAGGCTTCTGTCATAGGTGAAATGATTATGCCTTGCCCAGCCCTTTGCAAGCAGAGTTCCGTCTTTGTCAAGCAGGGGAGTTTCTTTTGTATACTCAGTCTGTTTTGATTTTTCTTTCCATTCGGTGAACGGAGCGTAAGTTCTCTTTGTTTCCTTTCCCATAGTCACACCTCTTATTATAATTTTTCAGTCTGATACGCACCTCTTGCGTAAAGTATCCACTTTGAGCGGTCAAGGGGATTGACGCCTCTTCTCGGATTTATGTGTTCTATACCGTCACGGCATTCTCTGTAGCCGTAAAACGTTTGATTAAGCACTGCCTTGCCCGATGACAAAACTGCAAGCTTCGTCGGGAAATCCATCGAAGTTGCAACGGGGATTATTGCCTCAAGGGTTGCCGTTTGCGAATGAATAACGGGCGAATCGTATTCGCCGCCCATTTTTACGATTTCGGAGAGAATTTTTCCCGAAATATCGGCAGGCGCGGTAACTCTCACTTTAAGAAGCGGTTCAAGAATTTTTGAGCCGAGCTGAGAGAGACCGTTCATAAATGCCATCGGCGTGCAGACAAAAAAGTCGAGCGGATGCGTATGAATAGTGTGATGTTCACCGCCGACGAGAGTGCATTTAAAATCCGTCACTTCCCAGCCGTAAAGTCCTTGCTCAAGGCAGGAGTTGAACGAGGTACGGATATGCGACTGATAACGGTAGAAGCACTGATTTGATGGCAGCCTGCCGTGATAAGAAACGCCGTAGCCTCTCGGCATAGGCTCAAACATAAACTTGACCACCGCCCAGCAGGGCTTCGGCATTGTATAGCTTGCGGCGGCAAAGCCTGATGAAGCAGGTGTTTCTTTATAGATAACGGTAGGCGGCGAGAATACGGCATTGAGACCGTATCTTTCCTTCAGCAGATTATCGATAACTTCGAGCTGAATTTTGCCCGTTGTGTTGATTGTTATTTCTTTTTGACCGTTTTCCCATTTTGCGTCAATATACGGCTCTTCATCTGAAAGCTCGCCGAGTGCCTGAGCAAGAGCAGGGAGTTTCAACGGGTCGGCACCCTCGGGCGTGACTCTGACACGCAGAAAGGGATTGACGAGCTTCGCATTTTCGCTCACGGCAAGCGAGCCGATGAAATGGCCCGTTTTTGCCGACGGCAAACCGCAGACGGCGGCAATGCTTCCGCCCTCCGCAAAGCCCGAATCAATATACTTTGCGCCCGAAAACTGTTTGATTTGTGATATTTTTTCCTTAACGGGCGGCTTTTTTTCAATTTCCACGGCGGCGTTTTCAACGTCTGAATTATCCGCCTGCATATCGGCGGGGGAGAAAAGCTCAACCTCATCGCGGTTTGAGATTTTTCCGCCGAAAAGTCTTATATGTGAAACTTTGCCGAGTGCTTTATCGTGTTCTATTTTAAAAACAACTCCGCATAAATCCTCGGTTGCCCGTCTTTCGGCTGACGGCATAAATTCCGCAATGAAGTCCGCAAATTCCTTTACGCCGATTGAAAATTTCGCGCTTCCGCATAAAACGGGGGTGAGCCTGCAGGCCGAGATTTCATTTTTTACTAGTTCTTTTGCTTTTTCATAAGAAAGCGTTTCTTCGCAAAGGAAAGCATCTGCCGCTTCGTCGCAGAAATCGGCAAGAACTTCGGTTGCAAGAGATGAGAAAACGTCGTTCTCAACCGTCTTTGCCACGGGGGTTTCAAGCCCCTCGTTTTCAACGTCGGAGAGCAGAAGGTACGCCTGAGGAGAAGCCTGCTTCAGCTCGTTCATAACGGATTTTATATCGGAGCCTGCTCTGTCGATTTTATTGATAAAAACAACCCTCGGCAGGTTAGCCGAATCAAGCGATTTGAGTATATTTTCCGTGTGCGCTCTCACGCCCTCAACCGCCGAGACCACAACAACCGCATAGTCGAGTGCCGTAAGAGCGCGCTCAACCTCGCCTGCAAAGTCGATGTGACCGGGTGTGTCAATTATATTTACCGTAACGTTGCGCCATTTTGCGCAGGCTGTTGCGGTGCGAACGGAAATTCCCCTCTGCTTTTCTATTGAAAGGCTGTCTGTTGCGGTTGTGCCTGCGTCAACGCTGCCTGCCTGACGGATTGCGCCCGTAAGATAGAGCAGCTGCTCGGTGAGGGTTGTTTTGCCCGAGTCAACGTGAGCAAGAATTCCCGTGTTGTGATAGATTTCAGCCATTGAATCACCTGTTGTTTTGTTTTCTTTTCTTCAACTCAATTATCGCAAGAATGCCAAGCATAATCAGCGAAGAAGCGCTTATTATTATGCCTGCGGAAAGACCGGGAGTTTTGAATATGAATTCAATTTCGCTCTCTCCCTCGGGCACGATAATGCCCATCATTCCGCCGTTGAGAGTCAGAATTTCTTTTTCTTCGCCGTTAACGTAAGCGCTCCAGCCTCTGTCGTGAGGAATGCTGAAATAGATGAGCCTTTCTTTATCGCCGATTGACGTTGCGGTGAAGCCTTCGGAGTTGATAACAAAATCGCTTGCGGCGGTTTTGTTGTTTTCTTTGCAGACATTTTTCCAATTTATGTTGTTTGTGTCGGACAGCAATTCTGCAACGCCGCTTATTTTTTCTGCGGTTTCTTTGTCAACGATGCAGGCTTTTGTCATTAGCTCAAGGCGGCGGTTGTTTTCTTCTTTATCGGTTGTGTAATCAAAGCCTTCGTCCAACACGTAGTAACCGTAGGAATAGCCGAAGGGCGAATAATAAGGAGCTTTTCGCGCATTGCCTTTCGGGTCAACAAGCTTTTCGATGCTCAGCACCGTCTGAATCGCAGGGGAATCGGAATATCTTTTGTCAAATGAATGGAGAGTGTTTGCATAGCCTGCAAGGCGGCAAAACTCTGCGCTTGAATGTGATTTCAGGCTGTGGAAAGCCGTTATTCCGGGTTCGTTTGCTATTGCAGGGTAGTTTGCGAATGAATAGTTATAATTGGTTCGCGAGGTGTACGAAACATCTTCGCTGACCGCAATATCGGAGCCTTTGTAAGCATCGTTGCGGTTGGCGGTGAGGTTTGTTTCGTTTACAAGATAGAGCGAATAGCTGAAAATACAGATTATCGCAACAACGGGCAACGCCTTTTTTGCATCAAAGGTTTTGCCTTTTCTGAAAAACAGCCACAGAGGAATGTAGGTTGCGCAGGTCATCAGAACAAGTGTTATAAAATAACGCAGATCTTCAGCCGTGAATTCCGAGAGCAGACCCGTGTTTTTGAGATAATTGAGAGCAGCCTCGGGCAAAAATCCGAATTGCAGGTTTTTGAGGATATATGCAAATATTATTTTGACAGCCAGCAAACCGCCGAGTATTGATGCGGATATGACCGTTATGTTTTTTGCGCTTTTTTTCAGTTCGTCTGCAGTTGGATTTTCTTCAATGATTTTTATGCTTACAAGAACCGAAATCAACACGAAAGCATACCACCAACGGGTGTAGCTTAAATTGGTGAAAAAGCAGAATATACCGTTTGCGAACGGCAGAAGAGTAAGCACAAAAAGAAATTTCATCAGGCGGAAATACCATTCGGACGGCTTTTTCTTTTTCAGCGCAATGAAGAGAAAAACAGCGCCGAAAAACGGAGTGAACGCAACGTTTGAATTGAATTCCGAGTAGTTGAAGCCGACAGCCGAACCCATTATTCCGTCGCTCGGCAAAACCATATTTATCAGCAGAATAATAACCTGAGGAATGTTGCCCAAACCTCTCGAAATTATGCCCGAAAAGCTGTTTGTAGCCTTGTACGTTTCAAGCAGTGTCATTGCCGCAGGCAGAAGAATAAACGTTGAGGCAATGCCGCCGAGAGCATAATAACCGATGCATCTTGCCGCATCTTTAACAGTGTATTTTTTTGTATCCAACCAAACTTTGAAAACAAGATAAATCAAAAAGAAAACGGAAGTTGAAAAGAAGAAATAATAGTTTATTATTGCGTTGAGCATAACTGCGAGAGCAAACAACACCTTTTTTCTGCTTTCAAGAGCTTCGTCGGTCAGATACAAAAGAAGCGGAAACACCGCAATAACGTCAATAAAATGAAGATAATAGGTTGCGTCCATCGTGAACGATGAAAACGTATAAATAAGTGCGCCGATAAAAACAAGATGATGATTGCCGCTGTATCTTTTGAGATACATATATGACGTCAGCGCCGCAACGCCGTGCCGTATAACAAACATAATGCTCAGCCCGATGCCTGTTAATGACTCGGGCAGAATATAAAGAGGCCAGTAAAACGGACTGCCGTAGTTATAGAAAGCATAAGAGCCGAGAAAGTTGGCGCCGAATAAAGTATTGCTGCTCCAGAAAGGTGCGCCCGTGCGGAGCATACGCCTGCATTCCCTGATAAAAGGAATCTGCTGCGTCATATAGTCGCCGATAAGATAAAGATTGCCGTTGTTGGCTATGATTATCGGAAGAATGATGCAAATTGCCGCCGCCAGAGCTGCAAAAAACACTTTGCAGTAATTGGGGCTTGATTTTGAGTTCATCGACACTGCTCCCTCGAAAATTACTTTATTATTAATAATATATGTAATTTTTTATCTTGTCAACATCAGCGGTCAATAAAACAAATCCTTAAGAACGGCTATCATATCAGTTCTTTTTATTTTTCGGTATTCCGCTGTTACCGTAACCGCAACCAAGGAAACAAACAGAAGAATTGAGATAACCGCAACCGCAACGATTATTCCTTTGTTTCCGAAAACAACCTGCATATCTTCTCTGTAAATCATCTGAACGGCAGCATAAAAAATTCCGAATGAAAACGAGCTGAAAATTGCCGAGAAAAAGCAGCATAAACAGCCCTCAAGCCTTACGGCGCGCAGAATTGATTTAAGCGAAGACCCTGCAGAACGCATAAGCGCATATTCGCCCGTGTTTGAGTTTATATTTGCGGAAACGGAGCTGAAAGTGCTCAGCATAGTCAGTACAGACAAGACGACGGCTGTTGCGCCAAAATATATTTCGGATGAATAAACAAACGAAACGAGAGCAGGGTCGGTTGTATATGAATTAAAATCATTATAGCCCCTTACCGCATCATACATAACCATTGAATCGCCTACCGTATTTATACATATAATCATCATAAAAATGATCTGAAGGTATTTCAGAATATTGCTCTGAAAATTTCTGATTGCCACGTGGTGTTCAATACCGTTTATTCTGTAGGATTTCGGTTCAGCACTGAAAACGCATACTCCGATATCGGAATTGCAGCTTTTTTTCATATCTGAAACAACGGTTTTTATAGAAAGTTTTTTAACAGCTTTTTTTGAAAAGCCGCATACCGCCAAAACAATGAAGGGAACCGTTATCAAAACGGAAATTATATGAAGCTTTATATCGACGGGGAATTCCGGGACGACATATTCCGAAGAAACGGTTTGAAAAATTTTTTGTGATGCAAGTTTTATTCCTGAAATTTCGGCAGCTCCTGTAATTATACCTGCGGGGATTGATGCGGCACAATAATAAATTGCCTCATAGAAAAGACATTTTTCCAAAAGCTTTTTACTTGCGCCCGATACCATCAAGGTTGAATAAAAACGGCGTCTTTCTTTTTTGCATACAGAGAAAATTACGGAAAGTGAGGATATGACTGTGAAAAACACTGCGATGAGTGATAATAAAATGAGCATAGGCATATTTTCAACTGCCGCATGATCAGAGAAAACGGCATCGGAATTGTATGCAACGGGTATAGCTTCGCCTGTGCCGGCATTGAAGTGCCTGAGAAGAACTATAGTATACTGCCCGATTTCGTTCATATTTGAAGCAAAGTTCTCGAAAATACGGTTCATTGAGCAGCCGAGAATGGTTTCTGCCTGCTCAAAAAAGTATATCAGATAGCTTATACTCAGCGACAGCTCGGTAATCAGAGATGCCGTTGAGAGTGAAACTGCGGAAACTATCAGAATACTTTCTGTTTTTGCCGAAAGAATTCTTTTTAACGGGATTTTTTTCAGCTCGTTCATTTATATCGCCGCCTTATCGTTTTTTTCATCGGATACAATCTTCCCGTCTTCAATGCGGATAATTCTGTCTGCCTTTTGCGCAATACTGTTGTCGTGAGTAATTATAATCAGGGTTTTATCTGTTTCTTTGCATAATTTCATAAGCAGGTCAATAACCTCACGGCTGTTTTGCGAATCGAGGTTTCCCGTAGGCTCATCAGCAAGCACGAGAGATGGCGAAGCAATGATGGATCTGCCTATTGCAACCCTTTGCTGCTGTCCGCCCGAAAGTTGGTTGGGCAAGGAAGTGCCTTTATTGCCGATGCCGAGCTTTTTCAGAAGAAGACGGATTTTTTTGAAATCGGGTTCTTTTCTTGCCGCAATAATCGGAAACGCAATGTTTTCTTCAACGTTCAGCACGGGGATAAGATTGAAGAACTGATATACCATACCGATTTCTTTGCACCGGAAATCCGAAAGCTCTGTGTCACTCATTGAATAAATATCATATCCGCATATATAGACCTTGCCTTCTGTCGGCTTTTCAACTCCGCCTATCATATGCATCAGTGTCGATTTCCCCGAACCGCTTGTGCCGACTATTGCTGCAAATTCACCTTTTTTCACAGTCAGGGAAACGCTGTTTACTGCGGTGAAGCTGTTCATTGTACCTGCGCCGTATCTTTTGGTAACGTTTTCTATTCTTACGGTATCGTCTGTGTCAATGGGTATGATTTCTTTGGCTTTCTTTTTCATAGCATTTCACCTTTTTATCCTTTCACTTTAAAGACGAATAAAATCGGTATTTGGTCTGAGAAAATTCAAATAAATAATGACAAATAAGATTTCTTATAGTATAATTAATTCAATTCCATAAAAGGAGAGATACAAATGAGCGATAAAATTATAAAGTGCGGTGTTGTAGGTCTCGGCAGAGGTACTGCCGTTGCAAGATGCCTCAAGGGGCTGAAAAATGCAAAGCTTGTATCTGTTTGTGACCATAATCCCGCTATTCTTAAATCAGGCTATGAAGAACTTTCGGAAGTTCTTGACGATAAAAACCTTATTCAGTTCAGCGATTATGACGAATTCCTCAAATCGGATATTGATGCGGTTATCGTCGCAACGGAGGCTGTTTATCACGTTCCCATCGTAATCAAGGCTTTTGAAGCAGGCAAGCACGTTCTTTGCGAAATTCCTTCGGTTAATTCCGTTGAAGAAGCAAAAGAACTTAAAGAAGCCGTTGCGGCTCACCCCGAGCTTACCTATATGGCGGCTGAAAACTGCTGCTACTGGGCATTTATCGAAACCTGGAAGAAGATGCGCGAAGACGGACTTTTCGGCGATATTGCCTATGCAGAGGCAGAGTATCTTCATGCTCTTGACCCCAACGAATTTTCGCCTACATATTATCCCGAGGGTCATTGGAGAACGTATCAGCCCGCTATCAGATATCTTACCCACGAACTCGGCCCTCTTCTTTACGTTATGGATGACCGCTGCGTGAGCGTAACCTGCCTTGAAGCGGACGTTAACTATGACCCTTATACCCCCGAAAGAAAAGAAACGGGTGTTGCTCTTTTCAAAACCAAGAAAGGCGCGGTTATCAGGCTCCTTGTCAGCTTCGGTGCATACACAAGCTATGACCATAACTACCGTATCTGCGGCACGAGAGGCACTATCGAAACAGACCGTTCAAAGGTTGTTGACAATGCGCATTCGCTTGCAAGCCTTTACAGTGTGCCGGGTACTTTCAGCGCAAACTCAAAGATTGATATCCCCGTAACCACCTGCTATGAGGGCGAGGATTCAAGCGGTCACGGCGGCGCTGATGCAAAAATGGTTAAGGATTTCATCAACTGCCTTGTTGAGGGCAAAAAGCCCATTCTTGACGTTGATTTTGCAATCAATATGTCGCTTCCCGGTATTCTTGCCCACGAATCAGCCGTTCAGGGTGGTATGCCTATCGAAATTCCTCAGTTTTAAAAACACGGTTTTTCTTTAAATTAGTTGGTGATTCATTATGAAGTTAAAAAAATCAGAATATATAGACCCTATGACGGGTACCGTCGGCGATGAGCAGGAAGAAAGCTGTCACGGCGGCGGAAAAACGCATCCCGGTGCCTGTGTACCCGGAGGTATGGTTCAGCTTTCGCCCGATACGGTAACCGGCGGCGATAACGGCACGGGCTATAACTTTTGCCACAATACAATAGAGGGCTTCAGCTTCAACCATATGAGCGGTATCGGCTGGTACGGTGACCTCGGTAATCTGCAGATTATGCCCGTTATCGGCGAAACCGACCTGCGAAGCGGAAGCAATGCGGAAGTTCCGTTCAACAAAGGCAAAGAGGGCTGGAAATCCGATTTTTCGCACGAGAACGAAAAGGCAAAGGCAGGCTATTATTCCGTTTTGCTTGAGCGCTACGGAATTTTTGCCGAAACAACCGTTACTCACCGCACGGGTATGCTCAGATTTACGTATCCGCAGACCGACGATGCAAGGGTAATCTTCAATTTTTCGCGAAGAATCGGCGGCAAGGCGGATTTTGAAAAAATCGAAATAATAAATAACAACCGTATTGAAGGCTCGATTCACTGCACCCCCAAAGGCGGCGGCTTCGGCAGGGGACACGGTAATATTTCATATGACTTTTATTTTGCTCTTGAGTTTTCTCAGCCTGCGGAGAAACTCCGTTTCTTTTCAAACGAAGAATTTGCCGCTGACGGGCTGAATAAATTTGAGAACGAAGACGCAGGTCTTGTTGCATTTTTCGGCGATAAACTCGGCGAACCGTTGCTTATAAAATGCGGTATTTCATACGTTGACCTTGACGGCGCACGCAATAATCTTGAAGCGGAATGTGCGGGTTTTGATTTTGACAAAACGTCAAAAAATGCTGCCGAGGAATGGGACAAAGCCTTTGAAAGAATTGACGTTACGGGCAACGACGAAACTGACCTTACGGTATTCTACACCTGCCTTTATCACGTTCTTCTTGACCCGAGATATACTGCCGATGCAGACGGCAGATTCAACCTCAACGGTGAAATCTCGCAAAGAAACGATTATACCCACAGAATGGTGTTCAGCGGCTGGGACGTTTACAGAAGCGAATTTCCGCTGCTTACCGTTATTTCACCCGAAACGGTCAACGATGAGGTCAATTCTCTGCTTGAAATTGCAAAGCAGAAGAATTCCTCCTTCCCCCGATGGGAACTTTTGGGCATTGACGCAGGCTGTATGGTCGGCGACCCGGGCCTTATCGTTGTTGCCGATGCTTACGTTAAAGGCATCAGGAATTATGATTGCGATACGGCTTATGAAATTGCAAAGGCATCGTCGCTCTGCTCAAAAGAGCTTTTCGGCAAGCCTTTCCGTACTATCAGACCCGTTTGCGAGCAATATACAAAAGATGCTTACGTACCCGATAAACTCAGCGATACTCTTGAATATCTGCTTGCCGATTATACAATGGCAAAAATGGCTCAGGCAATGGGTAAAACCGCCGATGCAGAGCATTTTATGAACCGAGCAAAGCGTTACGGCGAAAACTATAATAAGCTTCTCCGCTTTATGGCGCCCAGAAAAAAATCGGGCAGATTTATGTTTGAATGGAACGGATATGATGACGAGGGCTGCGTTGAAAGCAATATCCTGCAGCAATCTTGGTTTGTGCCTTATGATGTGAAGGGACTGAGCAGGCTTTTCGGCGAAAAGCGAACAGTAAAGCTGCTTGAAAAGTTCTTTAAAAAAGCAGACCTTTCAAAGCTCTGGAACAATGATTATAACCATTCAAACGAGCCTTGCCATAACATAACCCACTATTTTTCGATGCTCGGTCTTGCCCACAGAACACAGTATTGGACAAGGCGTGTGCAGAAAGAAGCTTACCGTATAGGTGCGTTCGGTTTCTGCGGAAATGAGGATGTGGGTCAGCTTTCGGCATGGTATGTGCTTTCGGCGCTCGGCTTTGCGCAGCTTTGCCCCGCATACGATGCTTATTTTGTTAATACTCCGCTTTTTGAAAAGGCAAAAATAAAGCTGGATAAAAAGTATCATTCCTGCTCCGTTGCGGATACTTTCTCGGTTGAATGCGACGCAAATCCTCTTGATTTGCCCTATATCCGTTCAATTTCTCTCAACGGCAAAAAGCTTGACAGACCTTATCTTACTTACGGCGAAATAACCGCAGGCGGTGTTCTCAAATTTGAGCTTTCAAAAGAACCCTGCGAAGATTTCGGCAAGAATGTGCCCGAGAATTTTTTTGAATAACGAAACAACCCGATGTTCGCAATGAACATCGGGTGTTTTTCATTCTATTCTGTATTCGATTTCATCAATTTCAATAAGGTGTTCGTTTATCCAATAAATCTGCATATCTTCATATGCTTTCCATTCTCCGAGATAAACCCGTTGGGGTATTTTGGATATGTTGAAAAGCAGTAAATCGAAGTTTTTTGTTTTGTGAATATGAACACAGGTGTTGCCTCCGAGCGCCCCCGTATCAACGTCTGTTACCGCTGCATAATACGTGCCTTCGGGAGAGAGGACTGTTTTCACAACCGTGATTTGCGGAAAAGGCTCAAGTGCAATTCCCACAAATAAAACAAGCGGTAAAACTGCGAGAGCTGAAAGGGTGATGCTTGCAATTAAAAAAAACAAGGACTTTACGTGTTTTATCAGCAAAACCGCCGAGCATATAAAACAAATCATAATGCAGGCTGTAACAACGGCTTTTAATTTGCTTTCATAAAGATATATGCCCAAGTTGGCTAACGTTAAAAACGGCAGTAAAACGAGCATAGCCGCATCAATCTTTTTGTTGATTTCTTCTTTGCTGATGAAAGATAAAACAACGCCTGCAGCGTAAATTACCGCAAAAATAACTGCACAAACCGAGTAATTGAACAGCGAAAATTCATAACCGAAGAGACCGCAGACTGCTTTGCATACGGGCAGGAAAAGGTTGATAACCGTCAGAGCGCGGATAACAAAAGATAAAGATATTTTCATATTTCTTTACTCCTTACCCAGCATAGCTGCGTAGGTGCTTGACGAAAGCTTTGATACAAGGCAGAGTATAATTGTAAACAGAATTCCGATAGAGTGATATAACGTAAGCATAAACGTTCCTTCAAGAAAATCAACGATATCAGTGCCTGAAAATGCTTTTATGAAATCAAAAATTGAAAATTCATAGTGGAAGCCGCACCATAACCCTGCGCCGACGGTGAGCATAAACGTTATCAGAACCGAAAAATTGCTGAAAGCTTTTTTGCTCTTATAGAGCTTTATAAAATACCAGTTTGCAAGCGAAAGCATAAAGCCCGTTGCAGGGATAACAATGTTGAAAGCCGCGAAGCCGTTATCGAAACCGTGAGGTGTTGCCGCCTCAATCGCAACGCCGGCCGTAATAATCAGAAACGATGCGAAAAGCAATACGGATTGCAGAATTGAAGCCTTCCAATCGTTGATTTTTGTGATTTTGACAGCCTTGACTTCAGCCTTTTCGGTGTTCATTGAAGCAGACATACATTTATAAACGGAATAACACTCGGCGCAGCTGTTGAGATGCTCTTCAACCGTTTTTTCGGTTTCTTCGCTGCAACACTTATCAATATAAAGCGGAATCAAGTCCTGAATTATTTTACAGTTCATATTCTTCCCTCATTCTTTCTGCTAATTTTTGTTTGGCTCGGTAAAATGTGACCCTTGCCCAGCTTTCGCTTTTGCCGAAGATTTTGCTGATATCCGTCAGAGAAACCTGACCGAGTACGTTGAGCATAAACACTTCTTTATAAGGCTCGTCAAGAGTGTGCAAGCAGAGCAGCGCCTTTTCCGTAAGCTCTTTCTGAATAAAAGCATCTTCGATATCGTCCGATTTTACGGATTCACCGTTTTCGATATCGGTCAGCTTTTTATGCTCGTTGTACCAGGAAAAATAGGTGTTTTTGGCAATCTGACACAGCCAGACGGAAACCTTGTTTTCGTTTTTTAAGCCTGCGATGTTCATATATGCCCTGAAAAACGTTTCCTGCGTGAGCTCTTCCGCAAGCGACGGGTTGCCGCAAAGCTTTATCAGATATTTATAGATGAACCCCTGATTTTCGCTGAAGATTTTCTCAAAATCTGCCACATTTTCACCGCCCTTTCACTTATTAGATTGAAAAAAATCGGAATCGTTACAAAAATTATATAACTTTTTCTGCTATATTTCAATCCGCTGTCGACAAACAGGCAAAACTATGATAAACTGTATCTGTTATAATTGACAGAAAGAGGAAAAACCTATGAAAAAACCAGCACTCAACTTCGGCGAATTCAGGCAGTATGATAAAGTTTTTATTACCGCTGAAAACGGCATAAAGCCCGAGAAAGTAACGTCAGTTGCGTTTGACGGCGAAGTTCTTTATATCGCTCAGAATGATTCGCTTATCGAATATAACAACGGCAAAATGAAGAAAATCAACGCAAAGGTTTCAAAGCTTTTCACAAGAAACGGCGTTCTTTATGCCGCAATCGGCAATTCGCTTGCTGAAATAAAAAAAGGCAAGGTTAAGAAAATTGCGGATTTTGATGCACCCGTTGTTGATATTTCGGTTGCGCTCGATAATTCGGTGTGGCTTATTACGGAAAACAATCTTTATCTTGAGCAGAACAATGAGTTCGTTGAAATCGTTGACCTTCCCGAAGCAACGGTCTGCCTTGCCGCACTTGATAACAAATCAAAATACGGCGAAACGGTTTATATCGGCTCGGCTGTTGAGGGTCTTATGTCAATGAAGGGCAAGCGCCGCCATTGGGCAGAGCTTCTCCCCGATACCACGGGTGCGTTGAGCAAAAAAATAAAATGTGCCGCCATTGACGGCCTCGGTCATCTCTGGGTTGGCTCAGACGAAGGTCTTAACATCTATGACGGCAGAAATTATTGGTTCAACGGCAACGATTTCTATTCTGTGCCTGACGGCTCGTTCAACGATATGTTCTTTGCCGCAGACGGCAAAAAGTATTTTGCAACAAACACGGGCATCATCACCCTTGCTGAAGGCAAAATTTCATATTTTTCATACGGTGTATGGCTTATGCATCCGACGGTTACAAAAATCACCGTTTCCGATAAAGGCACCATTGCCGCTGTTACTCCCCGAGGCATCAGCCTTATCACTTCAAAGGATATGACCCTTGAGCAGAAAGCGGCTCATTATGACGAAATGGCGGTTAAATATTTTACACGCAACGAGGGCTATCAGGTTTCAAGAGAGCTTCGCAAATACGGTGATCTTGATTCGGGCTGGCTCCCCAATTCAGATAATGACGGACTTTTTACGGGTCTTTACTGCGCGAGCCAGTGCTTCCGCTATAAGGTAACGGGCGATAAGCAGGCAAAAGAGAACGCCAAAAAAGCTGTTGAGGCGATGATTAAGCTTACCGAGATTACGGGCAAGCCCGGTTTCACCGCAAGGGCAACAAGATATTCTTATGAAGAAAACTTCAAAACGGGCAACAGAGAAGAATGGCATATCTGCGAGGATAACCCCGATTGCGAATGGCTCGGCGAAACCTCAAGCGATGAGATGACCGGCCACTATTTTGCATACGGAATTTATTATGACCTTGTTGCCGATGCGAAAGAAAAGAAGAAAATCGCAAAGGTTGTTAAAACGATAACCGACCATATTCTTGAAAATAATTTCCATCTCTGCGACGTTGACGGAGTGCCTACTACATGGGCAAACTGGGAGCCTGACCTTCTCAACAACGATGACAGATGGTTCTATGAAAGAGGAACAAATTCGCTTGAAATTCTTTCTTTCCTCAAGACTACATATCACGTAACGGGCGAAGAAAAATACAACGAAGTTTATAATATGCTCATCAAAAAGCATCATTATGCAATGAACTGCATTCAGTATAAATACGAAGACGGTCACGTTGCTCATATCGACGACCAGCTTGATTTTATCAATATTTATCCGCTTATTGTTTATAACGATAACAATGCCGAAAACGAAATTTTCAAAATGGGTCTTACCCATCATTGGGAATATGAGAGAGTTGAGCGCTCGCCCTTCTTCAACGTTGTTTACGGCGCACTTACCGATAATTATTGCGATATAGAAAATGCGGCAAAGTCGCTTTCCGAAATGAACCTTGACCTTATCAGATGGCCCGTTTTCAACAGCTACAGAAAAGACCTTGTATGGGATACGGAGCAGGAGGCAAGAGGAATCCCTGCCCAGCTCAAATATCCCGTTGAGTATTCGGCAAGAGTGCTTGTTCACTATGACGGCAATCAGTTTGTGTGCGATTCGGGCGCAGAGGAATTTGTTGATATCAACACCAAAGAGGTTAACTGCACGCTTACTCTGCCCAGCACAAATGCAAACGGTATGAGAGCGCAGATGCCCTATATCTATCTTCTTCCTTACTGGATGGGAAGATATCACGGTTTGATCGGCGATTAATTAACTGTAGGGACAGCCCTTGCGGCTGTCCTTCAATGCAAAAACAGACTTGCCCTCCTCTGATGAGGAAGGCAAGTTTTATTTTTGTTATTTAATATTCAGCAATTCATCTGCCGTCGGCATTGAAGCATCTGCGCCCATTCGGCTAACTGCGATGCTGCCTGCCTTGTTACCCATATCGCAGGCGGCATAAATATCGCCCGTACGGACGTATTCAAGAGCCATTGCGGCTGTGAAGCAATCGCCTGCGGCAGTTGTGTCAACAACCATGCAGGGGTATGGCGGCATTATTCTGATTGATTCGCCGTCAAAAACGGAGCATCCTCTTTCGCCGAGCTTCAGCACAACGTATTCGGCTTTGCTTCGTTCTTTGAGAATTTCGGATGCTTTTAGTATGCTTTCTTCATCTTCGGGGAAAATGCCCGTCAATGCTTTCGTTTCGCTTTCGTTGGGGGTTATAATCGTTGCACCCTGCATTCTTTCAAGCGCAAAATTCTTGGCAGGTCCGCAGTCGATAACCGTTACCGCCTTTTTCTCAATAGCTCGGTTTACACAGCTGATAACCGCATCTTCGTTTGTTTCAAACTGAACAAGCAGAAGGTCAAGTGAATCTATGCTGTCGGCGGCTTCATCGGGGTCAATCTCTGCGTTTGCACCCTCATAAACAACAATGCGGTTTCTGCCGTTGCCGTCAATTATGATTGCGGCAAGACCTGTCTGAGTACCTGAGAGCGAAACAGCCGAGGTTTCAACGTTGTTCTTCTTAAGGTTTTCAATCAGTCTGCGTCCGTTGTCGTCATCGGCAACCTTGCCGGCCATTTTAACCTGCGCGCCGAGCCTTGCAAGACCAACAGCCTGATTTGCGCCTTTTCCGCCGTTTGCGTAACCGTAGGTAGTGCCGAGAACGTTTTCACCGATTTCGGGTACTGTTTCCATATTGAGAATAAAATCCGCATTGATGCTGCCCATAACGGCGGCTTTTATGTTTTTATACATATTTACTCCTTAAAGAACAGCTCTGAATTCTTCGGCGGCTTCTTTCATATCCTTGCCTCTGATAAACAGACTGCTTGTGCCGAGCACGAATATATCTGCGCCGTTCCTGCTGAGCTTTCTGCCGTTTTCGGGGCTTATGTTTCCGTCAACTTCAATGGGAATATCAGCATATCCCCATTCGTTGAGAAGCTCTCTGGTGCGGCGTGTTTTCATTTCTGCGCCCGCAAAAAGCTTCTGACCTGCAAAGCCGGGGCTTACGGTCATAACAAGAGCCATATCAATATAATCCGCAAGATATCTTAGGTTTTCGGGCGGTGTTTGGGGATTAATCGCAATGCCTGCCTTGATGCCTTTTTCTTTTATTTGCGAAAGTGTTCTCTGCGCGTGAATATCCGCCTCGTAATGAATGCAGAGAATATCGTTTCCGTCAAGCTTCATTGCATTTATGAAACGGGAAGGGTCATTGACCATCATATGAACGTCAAGCGGAATATCCGTTATATCTTTTACCGCGTTGACAAGGTCGAAGCCGAGCGTTATATTCGGAACGAAACTGCCGTCCATAATATCAAGATGCAGGTAATCAATGCCTGCGTTTTTTAATTCGCCAACGGAATTTTCGAGATTCATAAGGTCGGCACACATCAGTGATGCCGATAACGTTTTTTTCATTGTTACTGCTCCTTATATTTCGGGCTTGAATGACGGCATAAGCTCAAGCTTGAACAAATTCGCTTTGTGCTTTTTGTCGATAATTTCTTTTTTGACAGGGTCTGCAATATAGCCCGTGCGTATATATACGTCAAGCTCCGCATAGGTGAAACCGAGGTTTTCTTCGTCTGTTTTGCCGCACAGACCGTCAATGGGAGTTTTGTCAACAAGTTCTTTTGGCAGACCGAGAAGATAGCCGATTTCTTTAACTTCGGTTACCGTAAGGTGTGACATAGGCGAAAAATCGCCTACGGAATCGCCGTAACGGGTTGAATAGCCTACCCAGTCTTCAGAGAGGTTGCAGGTGTTGCAGACTCTGCCGTTGTTGCTCTGGGATACGGCATAAAGTGTTGTCATTCTTATTCTCGGCGGAAGATTTGTTCTTGACTGCACCGAAAGCTCCATATCTTTCGGCATATTTGCTGTTATCGCATCAACAGCATCTTTGATGTTGACAACATAATGCTTGATTCCGAGAGTGTTTACAAGAAGATATGCCATATCAATATCGTGCTGTTCGCCCTGAGGCATAAGTACGCCTATTACTCGGTCCTTGCCGAGGGCTTCAACGCAGAGAGCTGCCGCAACGGAGCTGTCTTTTCCGCCCGATATGCCGACAACGGCGTTGCAGTCGTTATCCTTGAAAAAATTGCGTATCCATTCAACGCAGTCGTTTTTTACTTTGTTTGCATCAAACATAATGATTTCTCCTTATTCGCCGATAATATCTATCTGGCACATCTTCATTGTTGTTATCGCCGCTTCGTGGGTTTCGGGGGTAACGCCTGCACAGCAGTTTTTGTCAACGGTAACGTTTGCATCGGGGAAGGTTGCCTTGATAATCAGCGCATTTGAAACAACGCAGATGTCGGTACAAAGTCCGATGAGTTCAACGTCTTCGAGCTTTTCCTTGCTCCAGTTATCCCAGCCGAAATGGGGCTTATCTATTATCTTGCAGCCTTCAACGTAGAGTCCGTCTGCAATTTCCCAGCCCTTGGTGTTCTTTATGCAATGGGGAACGGGCAGCTTTTTGCCCTCGGGGGTTTCAAGATAGTTTTCGTAATGAGTATCTCTTGTGAAAATAACTTCATCACTGTTTTCGATATATTTCTTTATCTTCTCTTTCACGGCAGGAAGTATCGCAACGGCCTCCTTTGTACCGAGCGCCATATCAATAAAATCATTCTGCATATCAACAACTATCAATGTTTTTTTCATATCAATACCTCCTGTAATTTTATATTATATCACAAATATAATGCGTGTGCAACGGTTGTAATATTCAAAATCACTTGAAACCGATGAGAAGATGATATATAATTAATTATTATGTGACGTAAAGGAGAAAAACGATGGCGGCAATTTTTGTTACGTTAAAAAATATTTTTCAAGCAGTGGTATCGGTGTTTATGCTGATTCCCATTCTTCTCACAATGGGTGATGCAGGCAACCCCGACACGCCCGTAATATCATATCCCGAATCCGACAACCCATATATTGCAGAATATCTTGACCCTGATATTGCGGCTCACCGCTCAGGCGCAGGCGTTGCGCCCCAGAATACGCTTATGGCGTTTGAAAACATAATTGAAAACGAAGCTGACCTCGGCGTTGATACTCTTGAATTTGACGTTCAGGTTACCAAAGACGGCGAACTTGTGTTGCTTCACGACCTGACTCTCGACGGTGTTTCCGATGCGGAAGAAACTCTCGGCAAAAAGAACGTTTCCGTTTCATCGCTGACCCTTGAAGAGGCGAAAGTGCTCAATATGGGCGAGAATTTTAAAATTGACGGTGAATATCCTTACAGAGGACTCAGGGGCGATGATATTCCCGATAACCTCAGAATTGCCACCTGTGACGAGGTTATAGATTACGTTGAAGCAAACAGCAACAAAGAATATAACTATATAATCGAGATAAAGAGCATCGGTTCAAACGGAAGAAAAGCGGCGGATAAGCTTTATTCGGTTATCGCAGAGCGCAATCTTCAGGGCAGAGTTATCTGGTCAACCTTTGCGCCCTTCACTTCGGCTTATATGTCAAAAAATTATCCCGGAATTTCACGCACCGCCGATGCGATAGAAGCCGTTCAGTTTTATTTTTATTACAGAATGGGCTGGAATCTTCAGGACGTCAGTCCATCATACGTTGCCCTGCAGATTCCCTACGGCTCAAGCGCATTTGATAATATTATCAATCTCGGCACAAGAGAGATGCTTAACTACGCTCATTCAAACAATATCGCCGTTCAGTATTGGACAATCAACAGCGAAGAAGAGATAAGAACGCTTACCCTCAACGGCGCTGACTGCATACTGACGGATTATCCGCAGACGGCATACGATACCGTGAAATCCTGCAAATGATTTATCGGCGGTATTTTGGGAAAAACAATCATAAGGGGAGATTATATGAGAAATATCAAATTTATAAACAAAGAATGGCTCTTTTCAAAAAACGCAAAATCAGCTCCCGCTTCGCTTCCGTCCGATTGGTCGGCAGTTGACCTGCCTTATACATGGAACGGTGAGGACGGTCAGGACGGCGGAAACGATTATTACAGAGAAACCTGTTATTTTGCAAAATCAATAAAAGCCGATGAATTGCCTGCAGGCGAGGTGAAATATCTTCAGTTTGACGGCGTTAATTCATCCTGCGAGGTTTTCTGGAACGGCAAAAGCCTTGCGAAGCACGACGGCGGTTATTCAACTTTCAGAGTAAAAATCGAAAATATAAAAGATGAAAATATTCTTGCCGTTGCGGTTGACAATTCACCCAACGACAGAGTTTATCCCCAGAATGCCGATTTCACGTTTTACGGCGGTATTTACCGTGACGTGAGCGTTATAGGCGTTCCCGAAAAGCATTTTGATCTTGATTATTACGGTTCACCCTCAATAATGGTAACCCCCGAAATCAGCGGAAATGATGCGGTTGTTGAGATAAAAACGTTTATAAATGATGACGATGACTGCACTGTAAAATATGAAATCATTGCCGACGGCGCGGTTGTTGCCTGCGAAGAGAAAAAGGGTGATGACGAAGCAAAAATAAAAATTGAGAACGTTCATCTCTGGAACGGCGTTAAAGATCCTTATCTTTATACAGCAAAGGCAACTCTTATCTGCAACGGCGAAGCGGTTGACGAAGTTTCAGCCCGTTTCGGCTGCCGTACTTTTAAAATCGACCCCGAAAAAGGCTTTTTCCTTAACGGAAAGGAATATCCCCTCAGAGGTGTTTCGCGCCATCAGGACAGACCCGATATCGGCAATGCGCTTCTGCCCGAGCATCACAAGGAGGATATTGAGCTTATTCTTGAAATGGGTGCGAACACAATCCGCCTTGCCCATTATCAGCATTCGCAGGTTTTCTATGACCTTTGCGACGAAGCAGGTCTTGTTATCTGGGCTGAAATTCCTTATATTTCAAAGCATATGCCAAACGGCTATGAAAACACAGTTACTCAGATGAAAGAGCTTGTTGTTCAGAATTACAATCATCCTTCAATCGTTGTGTGGGGCCTTTCAAACGAAATCACCATTGCAGGCGCATCCCACCCCGACCTTATCAGAAACCATAAAAAGCTCAACGAACTCTGCCATAAAATGGATAAAACCCGACTCACAACCATCGCTTCGGTTACGATGTGTTCAATAGATTCGGAATACGTTCATATCAGCGACGTGCTTTCTTATAACCATTATTTCGGCTGGTACGGCGGTTCAACCGATATGAACGGTCCGTGGTTTGACGATTTCCATAAGAAATATCCCAATAAGCCCATCGGTCTGAGCGAATACGGATGCGAGGCTCTTGACTGGCACACCTCAACCCCTACTCAGGGCGACTATACCGAGGAATATCAGGCTTATTATCACGAAGAGCTTATAAAACAGATTGCCGAAAGACCCTATCTCTGGGCAACCCACGTGTGGAATATGTTCGATTTCGCTGCCGATGCCCGTGCCGAGGGCGGCGAAAACGGAATGAACCATAAGGGTCTTGTAACGTTTGACAGAAAATATAAGAAAGACTCTTTCTACGCATATCAGGCGTGGCTTTCCGAGAAGCCGATGATTCATCTCTGTTCAAAGAGATATATCGACAGAGTTGAAGACGTAACGAAAGTTACCGTTTATTCAAACTGCGCTGAGGTTGAACTTTTTGCAAACGGAAAAAGCATCGGCAAGCAGAAGAAAGGCAAGTATCCCTTCTTTTATTTCGAAGTTAAAAACGAAGGCGAAACAACCCTTGTTGCAAAGGCAGGGGAGCTTGAGGATTCAGGCGTGATCAGAAAAGTTGATACACCCAACGAAGCTTATATTATGAAAGAAGAGGGCGCCGTTATCAACTGGTTTGATATAACTATGCCCGACGGCAGATTTTCAATCAACGATACCATCGGCGATATAATGTCAACCCTCAAGGGCAAGATTACGATGGTTAAAATCCTGCTCAAAATCAAGAATGCAATGACCTCAGGCAAAGAAAAAGACGGCAAAAAGGGCGGCGGACTTGAGGTTGCAGGTTTTAAGCTCAGTATGGGTATGATAAAAAATGTTTACGGTATGGCAAAGGGCTTCACTGTTAAACGCATTTTCTCAATGCTCGGAGGAAAATTCACCAAGGAACAGATTCTTGAAATCAACGCAATGCTCAACAAGGTGAAAAAGCCGAAAAAGAAATAAATGAATTTAAAAGTCTGTACAAAATTACTTTTGTGCAGACTTTTTTCTTAGGGAAATTTTAATAATTACAGTGCAACAATTTTGCGGATATGTAACACTTATATAGTGAAAGGATAATCAATCAGGATTATTATGGGGACAAAAAGTATAATTAACAGGGGGACAAAAGAATATGAAACTCGGCAGTAAGATCGAGAATCTCGCATTTATGAAAAATGCGGGGCTTCCCGTGCCTGACTTTGAGTATTTTTCGTTTGATGAGCTGATAGCTTCGGATGAGAAAATCAAAAAGGCGCTCAGGGAAGGCGAGGGCAAATCGGTTAAAGAAAAAAGCCGTCTGCTCAAAAATGCGGTAAAGGAATCCGTTGCGGTGACACGCGGAATTATCCTCAAGGGCGAAAAATTTTCGGTGCGTTCATCATCCTGTGTTGAGGACTCTGCGGATAACAGCTTTGCAGGTCAGTTTGATACTTTTCTCAACGTTGAACGCAAGGATATTCCCGAAAGAATCGCAGACTGCGTATGTTCGCTCTATAACGAAAACGTTCTTGATTATATGGAGCAGAAAGGACTTGATATCAGCCTGCTCAAAATGAACGTTATCGTTCAGCGAATGGTAAATTCCGACGTTTCGGGCATTGTTTTCACCGCTAACCCTCAGGGCATTCTCAACGAAACCGTTATTGTTGCAGGCAGGGGACTCGGCGAAAACGTTGTGTCCGACAGAATTGACACAACCTCATATTACTATTCGCTTACCGACGATATCTATTATTATGACGGAAAAGAAAATCTGCTCAGCGATGAAAAGGTACACGAGCTGATTGACACCTCAAAAACTATCTGCGGTCATCTGGGCAAATATACGGATATTGAATTTGCCGTTGAAAACGGTGAACTCTTCATTCTTCAGGCGAGACCGATTACAACTCTTTCTGATGAAAATCCGCTTATATTCGATAACAGCAATATTGTTGAAAGCTATCCCGGGCTGAGCCTTCCGCTGACGGTTTCGTTTGTTGATATGGTTTATGCAGGCGTGTTCAAGGATACGGCGCGCAGACTTCTCAAAAATGAAAAAGAACTGAAAAAACGCTATGATATTCTTGAAAACACCGTCGGTAACTCAAACGGCAGACTGTATTATAATCTCAATAACTGGTATAACGCAATAAAATTTCTGCCTTTCAGCAAAAAGATAATTGCCATCTGGCAGGAGCTTGTGGGCGTAAAATACAAGGAATACGATAACAAGAAAAACGAAATCAATCCGTTTGTGAAAGCGTCGATTTATTTCAACACCGTAACCGAGCTTATAAACACGCCCAAGAATATGAAAAAGCTCAACGAAAAATTCATTGATATCAAAAACTACGTCTACGGCAGATTTGAGGAAGAAATGAACGCCGAGCAGATATTTGAACTGTTTGATAAAATTCAGGATCAGCTTCTTTCTTGCTGGGGCGTTACCCTGCTCAACGATACCTATGCGTTTATTTTTACAGGTCTTCTCAAGAGCAGGCTTAAAAAGAAATATGAAAACCACGAGCAGATTGCAAATTCATATATTTCGGGCATTTCGAATATCGAGAGTATGAAGCCCGTTAAAGAAATGATAAAAATTGCAATGGAAAAAGATAAGATGAGCGCGTGGGAATACCGCAGAAGAGCCGATGAATACATTGCGGTTTACGGCGACAGATGCCTTGAAGAGCTTAAGCTTGAAACAGAAACTTTCAGAACGAATCCCGAGCTTTTTGATGCGAAAATCAATGAGTTTTCCGAGGATATTGAAAAACTCCTGCCCCTTCTCGAAGAGCAGAAGCAAGAGGAATTCGAAATCAAAGACCCGATAACAAAATTCCTGAGCAAAAACTGTATGCTCGGCATCGGCAACAGAGAAATTCAGCGCCTTAACAGAGGCAGAATTTTCGGTATGGTAAGAGAAGCCGTTCTCCGCCTCGGCGATATTTACGTTAAAGAAAATTACATAGACGAAAAGCGCGACGTATTTTATCTTACACTTGACGAACTCCGTTCGCTCGCAAAAACGCCCTGCGATATGAGAGAAACCGTTGAAAGAAGAAAGAACAAATACGAAATGTATGCTCTTCTTCCTGCATATTCAAGAATCATTTTCAGCGATAAGGCGTTTGATAAAAACCACCGCAACATCAATATGAATTCCGTTTACTGCGGAAAAGATGAAATGGTAGGAGTTCCGTGTTCAAACGGCGTTGTTGAGGGCGAAGCCTGCGTTGTGACCGACGTTAAGAGCGTGAAAAGCGTAAAGGATAAAATTCTTATCACAAAGATGACCGACCCCGGCTGGGTATTCCTGCTTGCGGAGGCAAAGGGCGTTGTGAGCGAAAAAGGCTCTCTCCTTTCGCACACGGCAATCATCTCAAGAGAGCTTGGAATTCCTGCGGTTGTGGGTATAGATAACCTGATGTCAACGGTTAAAAACGGCGATACGGTCCGCCTTGACGGCGCAAGCGGTATTGTTAAAATCATAAGACGCGCAAGTTGATAAATAAAAAGGCACGGAAAAATCCGTGCCTTAAATTTATCCTATTTTTACCTCACGCTCATAGCGTTCCATTCTTTCGAATTCATCAGGTGTGCCGTAGCCTGCGTCGAGGTTTGCTTTGATGAGTCTAACAATTTCGCCGTGAAGCTTTTGGTTAGCCTCTTCAACGCTCATACCAACCGTTGAGAAAGGTTTGCCGATTCTTGCACAAAGCGATTTGCTTCTGAATTTATATTCGCCCGTAACGGCAACGGGTACCATCATTGCCTCATTTTTGCAGGCAAGAGATGCAGCACCGTATTTGAACTCGCCCATAAGGTTGTTTGTTTTGTTTCTTGTTCCTTCGGGGAAAATACCAAGCGCACCTTTTGACTGAAGAACGGCATTTGCAGATGCCTTTGCTTCTTCGTCGTGACCGTTGCGGTTAACGCAGATGCAGCCTGCAAGCTTGAAGAACCAGGCGAATTTGCCCTGAAAGTATTCAGCCTTTGCCATATAGTTTATGGGCCTGAGTGTTGACATTGCGGCAAGGCACTGGTCAAAAACGTGCTTATGGTTGCTGCAGATAACAACTGCGCCCTTTTTGGGGATATTGCCTTTACCGTAGAGTTTGGGGCTGTAGTAAAGACGGAATATAAGCCAGAGCAAGGGGCCGAACATACGGTAAGCCCACGTTCTCGGTCTTTTTACTTTCATCCCACTGCCTCCTTTACGCTTTCCCGCTGAAGTTTCATAAAGTCTATCTTATTATAAGCGGTTTTGGGAAGCAGGTCAACAAATTCATACTTATAAGGCACGCTGTAGTGCATAAGCTTCTTTTTGCAGTGTTCACGGATGATATTCTCGGTTTCAGCCGATTTTTCAGTTCTGTTTTTAAGAACGATGTATGCCTTCGCAACCTCTTTTTTATAATGATGAGGAATTGAAACAACAACACACTTATCAACGAAATCAAGTTCTTCAACAACAGCTTCAATCTGGGTGGGATAAACGTTGAAGCCTGAAGTGATCATCATTCTCTTGATTCGGAGCTTATAATGAACAAAGCCTTCGCTGTCGATAGCTGCCATATCTCCCGTGTGAAGCCATACTCTGCCGTCTGCGTGGGTGCGGAGAGTGTTCTCGGTTTCTTCGGGGTTGTTTCTGTAGCTAATCATGACGGTAGGTCCGCTTACGCAAAGCTCACCGTCTTCGCCGGCAGGCAAAACGTTGGTTGTGCCGGGTTCAACAATGCACATATGAGTGCCGATAAGGGGCTTTCCGATGGTTCTTGATTTGTAGTTGTCGCCAACCGAAAGGCTGAGAGCAGCAAGACCTTCCGTCATACCGTAGCCTTCGCAGACCTTGATTTTTGAATTATGAGCTGCAAGGAATTCGTTTACGCTTGCCTCAAGCTTTTCGGGGAGAATGTCGCCGCCGCTGACCGCATACTTAAGGAATGAGAAATCAATTTTATCGGTTCCTTTTGCCTTGAGAAGCGCATCATAAAGAGTGGGAACGCCGAAAATCATTGTGGGTTTGTGTTTCTTGAGAATACTTGCAAATTTCTTTGAATCAAACTGAGGAATAAGAACGGAGCAGGTGCCGAAGCAGAACGAAACGTGAACGCAAACGCCAAGACCGAAGCCGTGGAAAATGGGCAGAATTGCAAGAATCTTATCGCCTGCGCTGACGTCTCTGAGGGTAAGCACAGCCTGAATTCCGAATGCGTTGAAGTTATAGTTTGAGAGCATAATATCCTTGGGTGTTCCTGTTGTTCCGCCGCTGTGAAGAATAATCGAAACCTCTTTGTTCTCTTCTGTTGAGGGGATATGCTCGGCAACTTTGCACGAGTTCTTTGCAAAATCCTTCCATGCAACGTATCTTTTATCCGATTTGTCATACTTGTAGTTCTTTATGCACTTAAGAGCATAAAGCTTTTTCATAACAAACGGCATTGATTCGCCTGCAGAAGCGTAAATAACCTTCTTGAGAGTTGTTCCGTCAATGATGTTTGCAATTTTTTCAGCGCAGATATCAACGCAGAGCAGAAGCTTGCTGTTCACTCTGTTGATATGGTCCTTGATTTCTTCCTGAGCCGAAAGAGGATGGAGAATATTAACAACCGCACCGATTCTGTTGAGGGCATAAATGCTGATTACAGCCTCGGGAGTGTTGGGCATAATGATTGTTACGATATCGCCCTTGTGAACGCCGAACGAATGGTATGCGCCCGAGATTTCTTCAATCTTTTTAACGAAGTCCTTATAGGTGCATTCCGTGCCGAAATATTCATATGCCAATGCATCGGGAAGGTTTTTTTCTGAAATTTTGAGCATTCCGAACATTGAAACGTCAGGAACCTCAAAACCTTCGGGCAAGCTGCTGTTTTCATACTTAAAGAAAGGGTTTGAATTCATTTTTTACCTCGCAGTTTTCAGCCGTGTCTGATTCGCTTGATTGCCACCGCAACGCCAACCGTCACCAGTGCAACAGCGGATGCCGCCACAACGTATTTTTTGGGAAACTCTTTTTTTGTTGATAAATTTCTGAATAACTGTTCTTCTATTTTTTCTCTGTCTGACTGCGAAACAGAAAGAGAACCGATAAGTCTCGCAAATTCATTAATTTCAAATTCCATCAAGGTGCTCCTCCGTTTCAAATAGTTTTTTAAGAAGCTCTCTGCCTTTTTGAAGGCGCTTTCTTACCGCTTCCTCTTTTATTCCGATAATTTCTGAGATTTCTTTGCTCTTATAGCCTTCAATATAAAACAAAGCCATAACAACCTTGTATTTTGAGGGCAGGCTCATTATCAGCTCGAAAGTTTCATAGTCATTTTCACATATGCCGATGTTTTTAACGTCTTCGATGTTGACCGTTTCTTTTCGGATTCGGAATATCATCATATTTTTGCTGATATTGGTTGCAACCCTTATCAGCCAGGCTTTTCTGTGTTCTTCGCTTTCGAATTCGGGGGCTTTGGTAAGATATTTCAGGAAAGCTTCCTGCACTGCATCTTCGGCATCGTCGCGGTTGCCGAGAATACAGTATGAAACCCTGAAAATAAGGGAGGTATAATTTTCGACAAGTTCTTTGATTTCCGTCTCAGACTTATTATGCTTTTTCTGCAAAGCGGATACCTCCTTTACTAACAGTAAAACAAACAGTTTCCATAAAAAATACAATTTAAAGATGACAAATGTGAACTTTATTTTGTGAACAAATTGTAAACAATTTTAACATATATAATGTTATATAAAAAAGAAAATCAATTTTCAGGTTTTTTGTTTGTTTTTACGAATTTGCGGAAATTTTCGCAGCCCGCAATTTAACCGTATTTATAATATTATATTATATTTTATAAGATAATTCAATTATTCAATCCGAAAGCGGCGCGTTGCGCATGAACAGCAAAAAAGATTTCTTGTTGTATTTTAGGCAACATTATGTTAAAATTAATTAAATAATGTTAACGTAAGTTGAAACGGGTGTATTTATGAAGAAAAAGTCAAAAAAATCAAAGATACTGAAAGCTGTTCTTATTTGTTTTCTTATTCTTATTATTGCAGTGACGGGTACTCTTGCAGGTATGATTCTTCCCCTTGTTAAAAGCTATAACGAAAAGGCTTACGTCAAGGCAGATATCGTTGAGCGAAGCGACGAATACGTTATGCCTGAAACCGACCCTCAGCCCCCTGAATGGGCGGACGTTACCATCAGCGCCAACGAAGTGGGCAGGGATCTCACAAACGCCGAGACGCTTGCAAGCAGTGAAAACGGCGGCGGCGGAAACCTGAAAGAAGACAGCTACGACAGACACGCTTCATTCGGCAGAAACGAAAATGCGAAGAGTGTTTACGGCAAAACTCCGATTTATAAAGTTGCAAAGAAAGACCCGAATATCGAAAATATCCTTGTTATCGGCACTGACTCAAGAGACGTTACCCGTGAAAGAGGCAGAAGCGACGCAATGATAGTTGTGTCCTATAACAAAAAAACGGGCGCAATCAAAATGGTTTCAATTCTCCGAGATTCGCTTGTTCCCATTGAGGGCAGGGGATGGAACAGAATCAACGCTGCCTATTCCTTTGACGGCATCGGTCTTGCGGTTAACACGGTCAATCAGCTTTTTGACCTTGATATTCAGCGCTTTGTTGTTATTGATTTCAACGGTGTTACCGATTTTATCGACAAGGCGGGCGGTGTAACAATCAGCCTTACCCAGGCTGAAGTTGACTATATGACAAATTACAGCAACGGAAAAGTCAGCTATAATGTAGGTCCGAATCATTTCAACGGCGACAGAGCTCTTGTTTATATGAGAATACGTAAGATCGACAGCGACTTCAAGCGTACGGAAAGGCAAAGGAAGGTTATCGAAACCCTTGCAACAACCATTGTAAAAGAAAAAAGTTTGGCAGAAATCTATGAATTAACTGATTTTGGCTTTGGTCTTATCAAAACCAATATAAGTCTTTCGGAGCTTACGTCGGTTGTAACCTCAGTTGCAACAAACGCTGCATCGAACGGTCTTAATATGGAATCCCAGCACGTACCTTACAGTGACGCATACACCTACAAATACTATAACGGTATGGCGATTGTTTCGTTTAATATTGACGACGCAGCAAGAAGGGTCAACAAATTTATTTACGGATAAGGTGCAATTATGTTAACACAGAACGTTAATCTCAGCGGCAAAACCGTGCTTGTGACGGGTGCCGCAGGCTTTATCGGCTCAAATCTTGTTGTTGAGCTGATGAAAACCGTTGATAAAATCAGAATTGTCGGCATAGACAATATGAACGGTTATTATGACGTTGCAATCAAGGAATACAGGCTCGGCGAAATTGAAAAACTCGCCGCGGAAAAGCCGGGTTGCGAGTGGATATTCATAAAAGGCAATATTGCCGATAAGCCGTTTATTGACGGGTGTTTTGAAAAATACGGTTTTGACGTTGTTGTTAACCTTGCGGCTCAGGCAGGTGTAAGATATTCAATCACAAACCCCGATGTTTATATTGAGAGCAACATAATCGGTTTTTATAACATTCTTGAAGCTTGCCGCAACCACCCCGTTGAGCATCTCATTTATGCAAGCTCATCGAGCGTTTACGGCTCAAACAAAAAGATTCCATACAGCACTGAAGATAAGGTTGATAACCCCGTGAGCCTTTATGCGGCAACCAAAAAGAGCAACGAGCTTATGGCTCATTCGTATTCAAAGCTCTATAATATTCCTTCAACCGGGCTTCGTTTCTTTACTGTTTACGGCCCTGCAGGCAGACCGGATATGGCGTATTTCGGCTTCACAAACAAGCTCAGGGCAGGAGATAACATTCAGATTTTCAACTACGGCAACTGCAAGAGGGATTTTACCTACGTTGACGATATTGTTGAGGGAGTCAAACGCGTTATGCAGTGCGCTCCCGAAAAAGAAAACGGCGAGGACGGGCTTCCGATTCCGCCTTACAGAGTTTATAATATCGGCAACAACAGCCCCGAAAATCTGCTTGATTTTGTTGATATTCTTCAGCAGGAGCTTATCCGCGCGCAGGTTTTGCCCGAGGATTATGACTTTGAAGCCCACAAACAGCTTGTGCCTATGCAGGCAGGCGACGTGCCCGTAACTTATGCTGATACATCGGCTCTTGAGCGCGATTTCGGCTTCAAGCCGTCAACTTCTCTGCGTGACGGTTTGCGTAAATTTGCAGAGTGGTATAAAGAATTTTATATGTGAGGTAAATGATATGGACAGCAGAAAATACAGCATAAAGCAAGGCTTTGTTGCAAGAGAAATTGCAGGCGAATATATCGCAGTTCCCGTTGACGGCTCGGTCGGAGCGAATATAGTTGTGCTTAATCCCGTAAGCAAGTTTTTATGGGACGAGCTTAAAACTGAAAAAACCTTCGATGAGCTTCTGACGGCGATAATTGAAAACTACAGCGTTTCAAAAGAAGAAGCTGAAGCGGATTTGAAGGATTTTATGATGCAGCTTATTGAAAACGGATTGTTGAATTGAAAAAAGGCTTGTACGGATTGAACCGTACAAGCCTTTTTGACTGCTATCTGAAAAGCATCTGAATAACCGTTCTGTTCAGCCTGAAAAGATTCTTGAAAAAAGAAATGATTTTTTTGAAGAATCCCGAGTTTACCGTAACGGTTTCGGAGTCTGAAACTTCGGCGCCCTGCGAGTTGATAACTGCGTTGCCGTCGGTGTAAACAAGCTTTGCGGTTATATCCGCTCTGCCCGATGAGGGTGAAAATTCAAACGTTTCGCCTTCACCCGTTTTGCTGCCGTTAACGTACCACCATACAGCCGTGTTTTCGGGTCTGTCGGTAATTTGGGCGGTAAGCCTGAGTGTTTCGCCGTAGTTTATAACTTTTGAGCCGGGATTATTTCTGATTTTCAGCACGGCTGTGATTTCGGGCGGTTTTTCTTTAACCGTTATCTGCGCTTTTGCTGTGTATAAGCCGTCAACACTTGTTACCGTAAGGGTAGATATGCCTGCCGAAACGGCTGTTATGACCTTGCCGTTAATTGAAATATTGCTGCCGAAAACGGTAAGGAAGAAGCTTTTATCCGTTGCGTCGGCAGGAGTGAACACGGGTTCAATCGTCAGCGTTTCGCCAACAAAAAGTTCATATGAACTCTGCGTGAAGCCGACGGATTCAACGTGTTTCTTATCCGAATTTATGAGGTTTGAGAGCTTAAGAATGCCCCATCCGTAATACGAATCCCAGCCTTCGTCGCCGCAATCCTCTGCGCAGGAAATAAGCGCATCGCGAACCTGACGTGTGTTTTGCGAGGGATTCTGAAGGCGGTACATCGCAGTTGCCGCCGAAACGAACGCTGCTGACATCGAAGTGCCGCTCATTACGAATTTTTCGCCTGCCGCGTTGTAGCCGATAATGTTTTCGCCGGGCGCGGCAAAGTCAATTCCGTTGCCGTAGTTTGAAAAGCTTTCCGAAAATTCGCTTTGAGAATTAACGGATGAAACCGTAATTGCATTTTCAACGTGTGCAGGGCAGAAATTTTTCATATCGCTTTTGTTGTTGCCTGCGCATACAACAACTGCAACGTTGTTTTTTTCTGCATAATTAACCGCATCTTCAAGAGAACTGCAGTTGTTCAGAACTGCACCGAGGCTGATGTTGATAACGTCGGCGCCGTTGTCAACTGCATATAATATGCCGTTAACGGCATTGATGAGCGAACCTGTTTTTGAATTGAGTACTCTTACGGGCATAATGTTGACGGGAACGTTGCGCGTGCAGTCTGCAACGATGCTTGCAAGGAAGGTGCCATGGCTGTCAACACTCTCATCATGCATCGCATCGGAATCGTTATCAGCAAAGTCATAGCCCTCAACAAGCTTGTTCTTGATGAAATCAACGTCTTCGCAGCCGCTGTCAACTATCGCAACGGTTACGCTTGCGCCGCTATCTGGGCTGACCGCCTTTGAATAAACGTCCGCTTCAATGGCTTCAACGCCCCAGGAAAGATACTCTGCGGAGGTTTCGAGTGCCTCCGTGTAAACGGCTCTGTCACGCTCTGCATAAATGATATCGGGGTTTTTGTTAAGCTTTTCAAGGCAGGCGGCAAGGTCTTTTTCTGACGAAAACTGAAGAACAAATCTTCCGCTTTCGGAAATTACCGATTCGCTTGCAAGAGCAAACGCATCTTCGGACGGCATTTTATTGAACCTGCCGATAATTCTGAGCATTGAATAGTCATTTCTGATTATTTCTGCCGTTTCCTTTGCAAATTCGGTGTTGTTTTCGGCAATATTCGGTTCAGCTGCTGTTGCACTTGCAGAAATGCCGCAGAAAAGCTGACCGATAATAATAATCGACAAAAACAAGGCTGAAAATCTTTTCATATTTTTCTCCGTTTTATCTGTAATTCTTATAATACTTTTTCCATTTTATGTATTTCTTTATGTTTATCAAATCCTGAAACAACCAGTTGTGACGAAGTTTTCGCTTTATGGGTTGCTTTACTTTTTTATAAAACCATTCTTTGAATCCGATTTTTTTGATGTCTGACCGGTCTTTTTGAAGCTTTTCTTTAACTTCATCGCTCATAATTCCGAGTCTGTCGTAGTTGACATCGTATATTCCCATTGACTCAAAAAAAGATTTATTGTTTTTTAGCCATTTTCTTGAGGTAACGCCTATGCCTATACTGTGATCAAGGCAATAGGTGAATACGGGCGGATACAAGCTGTAATCCTGGCGGATAATCTTATAGCCCGCAAACATTGATCTTATATGAGATTCACGTTCGTATTGCCACGGATTCTCATCGCCGTAAAGCAGTTTTAAAAAGTAATCTTTTCTGAAAAGAGAAACTGCAACTCGGGTTCTCAAAGTTCGTTTTCTTAAAGGCAATTCATAAAAACAGTTTTCAAGATCATTCTTTGGTTCGGGCATTTCTTTTTCGGTAGGAGTAAAATGAATCAAACCGATTTCTTCGTCTCCTTTGATGATATCCAAGGCCTTGTTGAACGCTTCGGTTTTTACAGGCTCAAGCAGGAAAAAGTCCTCCAGAAAAAACAGCACGAACTCGCTGTCTATTTTGTTAAGAACGTATTTCAGCCTTGCAGTCCAAGATAAGCCGTTGCCTGAGTTGACGGTTTCAACTTTCATAAAGGGACAGTCATATCTTTTTGTTTCGGTATTTAATACGATTTTGTATGGGCAGTCAGGCCACTGCAGTTGCAGAAGCTTGAAGAAAGGATACCACGTGTCCTCATATAAATCGCAGGAATTAACCAGAATTGTTACTTCGCCTTTTTTCACAGATAAAACACCCGTTTCTTTGTTTTATATTACATCGGCAGATATTCTTCAAAAATCAGTTTCTGAATTTCGGGCAGATCGGGAACCTTAACTGCCATACCGCGTATCATTGCGTCTTTATACGTACCTTCGGCGGGGACGCTGCAGCTCTCTGTTTCAAGCTCCGAGAACGAAGCGGCAAGGGTCAGAGCGAGCGACATTATTTCGTCTTCGGTCATATCGGTTGCCATAAGCGGCATAATTTCGCCAAAAAACATTGCAAGCTCGGGCAGGGTATGTGTTTTTGCTTTTTCAAAAACGGCATTCATAATTTTTCTCTGCCTTGCCGTTCTTTGGAAATCGCTGTCTATTTTTCTGATTCTTGCGTATGTCAGCGCCTGCTCGCCGTTCAGGTGGCAAACTCCTGCCGTTGCACCGCCGCCGACTATCTGTGCTTCCTTTTCTGTCAGCTCAATATCAACTCCGCCGACGGTATTGATGATTTTCTCAAAGCCTTCAAAATCCGCCTCAAGGCAGCCGTCAACGGTTATGCCGAAATTCAGGCTGAGCGTTTCTTTGAGAAGTTCAAATCCGCCGTAGACGTATGCCGCATTGAGTCTGTTATCCTGATGGCCGGGAATCTGAACGTATAGGTCGCGCAGGAACGAAATCATTGCCATTTTATTCGTTTCGGGGTTGAAACTGCAAAGAATCATTGCGTCCGAGCGCTGTCTTGATTCGCCCTCGCGTCTGTCCTGACCGATAAGAAGAATGTTTACCAGCTTGTCGTTGTTCACAAACCTTGATATATCGGTGTTCCATTCAATATCTTCGGGGTCGATAACTTCAAGAGTTGTTGAAGCGGAATCGTCAGTCTGTATTGCGGAAGTTGTTGTTGCAGGGGTATCGTTTTTTTCTTTTCTGAACAGACTGCAACCTGCAAACAGAATTGCGATAATCAGCACAAAGGCTGTTATTTTTAAAGTTTTCTTCATATTTTTCACCGTACCTGCCGTTTACTCACTGTTTTTGCCGAAAAGATTAAGCCCTGAATATATATCTATTCTTTCCGACGCTTCTTTTGCCACTTTTTTTGGTCGGATTTTGGGGCGTTTGCCGAAAAGCGAACGGATAATATATCTTCCGCCGAAGAAAATCCAGCCGATCGGAAGCAGGAATTTAAACTTTCCGGCTGATTTCCAGTTTTTATAAACGATGCTGTTGGCAGAAGAAAAGAACTGCCTGAGCATAGATTTTTCTTTTTCGTTTTTGCTTGTTATCAAAAGACTTTCGTGGCTTCTGTCGGCTTTTTTCTGGCCGAAATTACCGCCGATGATGATGTCGATAAGAATATAATCGGCGAGCTTTTCATCGGCATCGGCAGACCATTCCATTCCCGATAAGCCGATGTATTTGCAGGAAATAAAGGTCATTATTTTCGCAAATTCCCAAAGTCCGATATCTTTCAGCGCTTTTTCGAACATTCCGAGGAACGCTTCTTCGCCGATTGTGTTGAGAAACACCGCCCAGTCGCAGAGATGGCGAAGACCCAGCCCGTCGCCGGTAAGGTGGTGGCACATATGGAGCAGAATTATCAGCCCATGGTGGAAGGTTGACGGCACTGTCAGTTCGCCGAGCTCGGTCTGTACGGTTTCGGCTTTTTCAAGCAAATCGGAAAGATATTTTCTGACCTTGACTCCCGCCTTGCCTTCGGGTATGCCCGAGGGCTGAAAGTGCATTTCCGCGCGTGCGTTTTTGCTCAGATAAACGTCGTGGACGTCGTTGTTTTTGTTCATTGATGAATAGCCGTTGGCTTTCAGCAGTTTTTCTGCCGATTCGAAATTATCAGTATCAACAATAAAATCAACGTCGCCCATTGAGCGCATAAGAGGGTCGGGATAATAAAGCGCAGAGGAGAAGCCCTTGAGGATTGAGCAGGGGATATCCGCGTTTTTCATAATTTTGCAGATACGCACGTGTTCAAAATCAATTCTTGCATTGACTGCAAGAGCCTGATTGAGCTTTTTTCTGATGTATGCGCTTGTTTCTGTTTTGAGAATTTCTTCTTTTGAGTTATGAAATGCCATAAGAGTAACCGCCTGAGCGTATGCTTCGCACCAGACCGCATTCAGGTTGCCTTCATTGAGGTCAGCCTTGCGCCCTGCATTGAAAAGATTGTTGGCAAGAATATCCAGCAAAACTTTTTCATATTCTCTTAATTCGGCATTTTTAATACCCATTATTAATCACACAACTTCAAAAAATGTATCGGGTTTATTCGGGTCAAACTGCTCGTTTGCCCACATAAGCGTAACGAGATTTTCCGTTTCGGAAAGATTGATAATATTGTGAGTGAAGCCGGGGAGCATATGCACAGCCTCAGGCTTGTCACCCGTAACTCTGAATTCAAGCACCTTGTCCGTGCCGATTTCTCTTTGCTGAATAAGGGCAGAGCCTGAAACAACAATGAATAATTCCCATTTTGTGTTGTGCCAGTGCTGACCCTTGGTTATTCCCGGTTTGCTGACGTTAACCGAAAACTGACCGCAGCTGACGGTTTTTAATATCTCGGTGAAACTGCCTCTGTCATCGCAGTTCATTTTCAGCGGAATGCTTATTTTTTCTTCGGGAAGATATGAAAGATAGGTTGAATAGAGTTTTTTTGCAAATGAATTATACGAAATTTCGGGCATAACGAGAGTTTCTCTCTGCTCTCTGAAGCTTTCGAGAAGCTCAACGATTTCGCCGAGAGTAACTTTATGGGTAACGGCAAACGAACAGAAACAGCTGTTTTTTGTTTCTCTGCCTTCAAGTGCGTTAAGCATTTCATCAACAAAATCGTCGATATAAAGAAGCTCAAGCTCAACAGACGGATCGTTGACTGTTATCGGCAAATCCTTTGCAATATTGTTGCAGAAGGTTGCAACGGCTGAATTATAGTTTGGTCTGCACCATTTTCCGAAAAGGTTGGGCAGGCGGTAAACAAGAGCCTTTGCGCCCGTTTCTTTTTCATAATCAAAAAGCATATTCTCTGCTTCAAGCTTGCTTTTGCCGTATTCGGAGCCTGCAAACCTGCCCTCAAGAGTTGCCTGCACCGACGATGAAAGCATAACGGGAGCTTTGTTACCGCAGAATTTCAGCACGTTAAGAACTTCAGAAAGAATACCGTAATTGCCCGAAAACTCGCTGATATCCTTGGGTCTGTTTACACCTGCGAGGTGAAAAACAAAATCAGCCTTTTCGCAGTATTCACGAAGCTCATCGGGGGTTGAATCAATATCATATTCAAAGATTTCATCAATCTGAATTTGTGGTCTTGTTCTGTTTTTGCCGTCTTTTATGTTGCGGAGATTTGCGACAAGATTTCTGCCTGCAAATCCCTTTGCGCCAGTAATAAGAATGTTCATTAAAACTTTCTCCAAACCATTTTGTTGACTATTCCCGTATAGCTCTGAATGAGCCTTACGATTTTATCGGAAACGTTTTTATCGGCATAATCGGGCACGGGGGTTGCAAATTCTTCGTTGCCCGTCAGCCCAGCCGCGGTTTCAACCGCCTGAAGAAGCCCGTTTTCATCAATGCCTGCAAGCACGAAACAGCCCTTGTCAAGCGCTTCGGGGCGCTCCGTGGAAGTCCTTATGCACACTGCAGGGAAGGGCTTGCCGATGCTCAGATAAAAACTGCTTTCTTCGGGCAGAGTACCGCTGTCTGATACAACGGCGAATGCGCTCATCTGAAGCTTGTTATAATCCGAGAATCCGAGGGGTTCGTGCATAATGATTCTCTTATCGAGAACGATATCCGATTTCTCAAGCCTGATTTTTGAACGGGGATGGCAGGAATAGAGAATGGGCATATCGTATTTTTCGGCAAGTGAGTTCAAAGCGTTGAAAAGCGAGCGGAAGTTTTTATCCGTATCAATATTTTCTTCTCTGTGAGCTGAGAGAAGAATGTATTTTTTCTCCTCAAGACCGAGTTTTTCAAGAATATCGCTTGCGAGAATTTTATCGAGATTCGAATGAAGAACCTCTGCCATGGGTGAACCTGAAACGTAGGTTCTTTCCTTGGGCAGACCGCATTCGGCAAGGTAACGCCTTGCGTGTTCGGAATATGCTATGTTGACGTCGGAGATGATGTCAACAATTCTTCTGTTTGTTTCTTCGGGCAGGCATTCATCCTTGCAGCGGTTGCCTGCTTCCATATGGAAAATGGGAATATGAAGCCTTTTGGCACTGATTGCGGAAAGACAGCTGTTGGTATCGCCGAGAATAAGAAGTGCATCGGGCTTGATTTCATCCATAAGTTCATACGATGAAGCGATGATATTGCCGACTGTCTGACCGAGATTTTCGCCGACACAGTTGAGATATACCTCAGGCACATCAAGGCTGAGGTCATCAAAGAAAATGCCGTTGAGCGTATAGTCATAATTCTGACCTGTATGAGCAAGAACGGTATCAAAATGCGTGCGGCATTTTTTTATAACCTCCGAAAGACGGATGATTTCGGGTCTGGTGCCGACGATGATAAGCAGCTTCAGTCTGCCGTTATTTTTAAATTCAACGTTATATTTCATTATGACTCAAACTCCTCAAGTCTTTCTCTGATATAGTCAAGTTCAAGAAGCTTTTCTTTAACTTCTTCAACGTTGAGAATCTTCGTGTTGTTGCTGTTGAATTCGGTAAGTTCCGCGCGTTTCACGTCGCCGTCAGAGAAATATTTATCGTAGTTAAGGCTTCTGTTATCCGCGTGAACACGGAAGAAATCGCCCATATCCTCGGCTTTTGCGCATTCTTCGTTCGTGAGAAGAGTTTCAAACATCTTTTCGCCGTGGCGGATGCCGATGATTTTGATATCTTCTTTTTTGCCGCCGAAAAGCTCGCATACAGCCTCAGCCTGAGTTCGGATTGTGCAGGCAGGAGCTTTGCGCACAAAGATATCGCCGCTTTCACATTCCTTGAATGCAAAAAGAACAAGGTCAACCGCTTCTTCAAGCGACATTATGAATCTTGTCATATCGGGATTGGTAATTGTTATGGGCTGGCCGTTTTTAATCTGGTCAATCCAGAGGGGAACAACCGATCCTCTGCTGCAAAGCACGTTGCCGTAACGCGTACAGCAGATTTTTGTTTTATCGGGAGAAACGTTTCTTGCCTTTGCGGTTGCAACTCTTTCTTCAAGAGCCTTGGTGATACCCATTGCGTTGATGGGATAAGCCGCCTTATCCGTTGAAAGGCAGATAATGCTTTTAACGCCTGCATCAACTGCGGCGGTGAGAACGTTATCAGTGCCGATAACGTTGGTTCTGACAGCTTCCATCGGGAAGAATTCGCAGGAGGGTACCTGCTTTAAGGCTGCGGCGTGAAAAACGTAGTCAACGCCTACCATAGCATCTCTCAAAGAGTCGATATTGCGCACGTCGCCGATGTAGAATTTGATTTTATCGGCAACATCGGGCATTTTTGCCTGGAATTCGTGGCGCATATCGTCCTGCTTTTTTTCGTCGCGGGAAAATATGCGGATTTCTCTGATATCCGTTTTAAGAAAGCGGTTAAGAACGGCGTTGCCGAAAGAACCCGTGCCGCCCGTTATGAGCAAGGTTTCGCCTTTGAAATCATACATTTTTATCATCTCCGTCAGTTGTTGCGGTTTTTATATTTTTTCTATACAGGGCAAAACTGCGTTGCCCCAATCCTTGAACCAGTGCTTGAGCTTAAGCGATTCTTCGCCGTGTTCAACGGTGAAGCGCAGAGCCGTTGTACGGTCATAAAACATTATGTTGCCTGTTTTATCCTCATCGTAAAGGATAACGTCAACGGTGTATTTGCCCGGCACAAGATAAGACGTATCGAATCTGAATTCAGCCGAATTTCTGCCCTTGCCGTGTTTCAGTTCGCCGCCGAAGATAACGCCCACGGGAGTGGCATCAATGCCGTTGACCACCATTTTCATAAGCAGGCGCTCTTGTGCGTTTTCGCTGTCCCATTCAATGCGGAAGGGAAAGACGTCGCCGTATTCAACCGTGCTTGAAGCCGATTCATACATATGAAGATTCTGCAGCAGGTGGCGTTTGTTGCACTTGGGATGGCGTTTTGCGTTTGAGGTATCAAAAAACGTTGTGTTATCAAGATTTTCGTCCTGCATATAAACGGCAATTGCTTCTTCGGTTTCGCCCTCAAAGGCAACCTGACCGTGTGAAAGCACAACGCAGCGGTTGCAAAGGCTTTTGACGGTTGCCATATTGTGGCTGACGTAAAGAATTGTTCTGCCTTCTTCCTCGGCAACCTTTTTCATTCTGTCAATGCATTTGTTCTGGAAGGCAACGTCGCCGACGGCGAGTACCTCATCCATAATCATAATCTCACTTTCAAGGTGAGATGCAACGGCGAAGGCAAGCTTGACCTTCATACCGCTTGAATATCTTTTAACGGGTGTGTCGATGAACTGACCGACCTCGGAAAACTCAACGATTTCGTCAAACTTCTTTTCAATTTCAGCCTTTGACATACCGAGAATTGCGCCGTTGAGATAAACGTTTTCTCTGCCCGTCAGCTCGGGGTGGAAGCCTGTGCCGACCTCAAGCATACTTGTGATTCTGCCGTTGAGATATATGTTGCCCTTTGTGGGGGCGGTAACACGGCAGATGAGCTTTAATATTGTTGATTTGCCTGCGCCGTTTCTGCCGATGATGCCAACGGTTTCGCCCTTTTTGACGTCAAAGGATAAATCGTTGAGCGCAAGAAAACGCTCGTTTTTGCCGTGAGCCTTTTCGCCGATTTTAAGGTTGGGGTCCTCTTTGTGCCTGAGTTTTGCTATTTTTGACTGGATTTCGCCTTTGAGCGTTGCACCGCCGATGGCACCGAGGCGGTATTCTTTTGAAACGTGTTCAACTCTTATTGCCAATTCTTCCATACCGCACCTCACACCGTATCCATAAAGGTTTTTTCAGATTTGCTGAACATCAGAGCACCGATTACCGCCACAACAGCGGTTGTTACCCAGCTTATGCCGTAGAAAAGCCAGTCAACCTCACCCGTGCCCAAGAAGCCGTAACGGAAAATGTTGATTGCGGGAGTTACGGGATTGAGCATATAGAAGCTGTATAACGTGCTTCCCGGAGCAAGCTGTGAACGGCAGAACATATCGTAGGCAACAGGGGAGCAATATGACCAGAGCGAAACACCGAAACCTACAACCATTGCAAGGTCACGGTATTTTGTCGTAAGTGCAGAGATAATCATACCGAAGCCCATACCGAGGATTGCAAGCTGAA
>JAZSBC010000153.1:0-17147 GCA_045602245.1 Acutalibacteraceae bacterium
ACGTCGATGATGACTCACGGCGGAACGCTTTGCCCTCTCCCCTATTTCTCTGCAAAATCTTCACTTGCCTGCGTTCATCAGGAACATATCACCTGTTTCAACGGCGTTCCCACAATGTTCATTGCAATGTTCCAGCACGAAGATTTTGCAAAAACTGATTTTTCATATATGAGAACGGGCATTATGGCAGGTGCAAACTGTCCTCCCGACCTTATGAAACGTGCTGCAGCTGAGATGAATATGACAGAAATCCTCAGTGTTTACGGCGAAACTGAAGCTTCACCCGGCTGCACAATGGGCGAAGTTAACGAATCGCTCGAAGACAGAACTGAAACTGTCGGCAGTGCATTCCCCAACGTTGAATGCAAAATCATCGACCCCGAAACCGGAGAAGACCTTCTCGACGGCGAAAACGGCGAGTTTGTTGCAAGAGGCTATAACATTATGAAGGGCTATTATAAAATGCCCAAAGCAACGGAAGCCGCAATTGACAAAGACGGCTGGCTTCACAGCGGCGATATCGCTTGCAGAAGACCTGACGGCTACTACCTGATTACGGGCCGACTCAAGGATATGATTATCCGCGGCGGTGAAAACATTTATCCTCGCGAAATTGAAGAATTCATCTTCACTCACGAATACGTTCAGGACGTTCAGGTTATCGGCGTACCCGATAAGAGATACGGCGAAGAAATTATGGCTTGCGTAATTCTCAAAGAAGGACGCTCAATGTCTGAAGAAGAGATGAAGGATTATATCAAATCACATATGGCAAGGCATAAAGTTCCCCGCTATATTGAATTTGTTGAAGATTTCCCCAAGAACGCAGCAGGCAAAATTCTTAAATACAAAATGAGAGAAGACTTTGCTAAAAAATTGGGTCTTTCCAAAAATTAAATTACCGAAAGGGTGTTATAAATGTTAAATATCAAAATTGAGAGAACAACTGCTCCTAAACAGAAGCCCGATGAAAACAATCTCGGCTTCGGCAAAATTTTCACTGACCATATGTTTATTATGAACTACACCGAAGGTCAGGGTTGGCACGATCCCCGTATAGTTCCTTACGGCAATCTCACCCTCTCCCCCGCTTGCATGGTTTTCCACTATGGCCAGGAAATGTTTGAGGGTCTTAAAGCTTACAAGGGCGCTGACGGCGAAGTTCGTCTTTTCAGACCCGAAATGAACGCAAAAAGAACAAACGACACCAACAAACGTCTTTGCATCCCCGAGCTTCCCGTTGAAGATTTCGTTCAGGCTGTAAGCGAAATTGTTAAAGTTGACCGCGACTGGATTCCTTCAGCTCCCGGCACATCGCTTTACATCCGCCCCTTCATCATCGCAACTGACGATTTCCTCGGCGTTGCTCCCTCAAAGACATATCTCTTCATCGTAATCCTCTCACCTTCAGGCGCTTACTATTCAAGCGGTCTTGCTCCCGTTGGTATCTGGATTGAAGACGATTACGTAAGAGCCGTTAAAGGCGGCATGGGCTTTGCAAAAACAGGCGGTAACTATGCAGCCAGCCTTGCAGCTCAGGTTAAAGCTCACGACGACGGCTATTCACAGGTTCTCTGGCTTGACGGCGTTGAGAGAAAATACATCGAAGAAGTCGGCGCAATGAACATCTTCTTCAAGATTAACGGTACAATCGTTACTCCCATGCTCAACGGCAGCATTCTCCCCGGTATCACAAGAAATTCAGTTATCGAACTCTGCAAGAGCTGGGGTCTTCCCGTTGAAGAGAGAAAGATTTCTGTTGATGAACTTCTTGAAGCTCAGAAGAACGGTACACTTGAAGAATGCTTCGGCACAGGTACTGCAGCTGTTATTTCACCCGTCGGCAAGCTTCGCTACAAGGATGACGTTATGACCATCAACGGCGGCGAAATCGGCGAAATCAGCCAGAAGCTCTATGATACCGTAACAGGTATTCAGGGCGGAACTTGCGAAGACAAGTTCGGCTGGGTAACGGTTCTTTAATATGAACAGCAAAAGAATAACTCTTTTTGCAGGTCATTACGGCAGCGGCAAAACTAACATTGCTGTTAACTATGCATTGTGGCTGAAAAAGGAACACGAAAAGGTTGTTATAGCTGACCTTGATATCGTAAATCCCTATTTCCGTTCAAAAGACAGCGAAAAACATCTTGAAGAAAGAGGAATCCATCTTATTTCTTCGGAATATGCAAACTCCAATGTTGACGTACCTGCCATGCCTTCGGAAGCATATTCAATAATCGATAACAAATCACTCAGAGCGGTTATCGACGTTGGCGGAGATGACAGAGGAGCGCTTGCTATGGGCAGATACGCTCCCTCCATTCTCGCTGAAAATGATTATGAAATGCTTTTTATAATCAATAAATACAGACCGCTCACCCGTGACTGCGTATCAACTCTTGCCGTTATGCAGGAGATTGAAACTGCGTGCGGTATGAAATTTACGGGAATAGTCAACAACTCCAACCTCGGAGATGAAACAGATGAGGAAACCGTTCTTTCGTCTGTCGCCTATGCCGAAGAAATCTCAAAGGCAAGCGGACTGCCGATAAGAATGACCACGGTTAAAGAAGATTTATATAATATACTCAAAGAAAAAGTTGTTAACTGCACCGCGATAAAGCTTTACGTTAAGCAATCGTGGGCTAAACAGGAGGAAGATTTATGGCAAAAGTAACCTTTAATACCGACCTTTGCAAGGGTTGCGGTCTTTGCGTCGGCGCTTGCCCCAAAAAAATTGTGGCATTGCTCAAGGATGAAATCAACGCCAAGGGTTATCACCCCGCAGGCATAACAGACCAGTCAGCTTGCATCGGCTGTGCTTTCTGCGCAACAATGTGCCCCGACTGCGTTATTACAGTTGAAAAGTAAGGAGAATAGAAATGGCTGAAAAAGTTTTGATGAAAGGTAACGAAGCTCTTGCTGAAGCCGCTATTATGGCAGGCTGCCGTCATTACTTCGGATACCCCATAACCCCTCAAACAGAAATAGCAGCATATATGGCTAAAAGAATGCCCGTTATCGGCGGCACATTCCTTCAGGCTGAAAGTGAAGTTGCTGCAATCAATATGATTTACGGCGCTGCCGCTGCGGGCAAAAGAGCTATGACTTCAAGCTCAAGCCCCGGAATTGCACTTAAGAGCGAAGGTATTTCATACCTTGCAGGTTCAGACCTCCCTGCTCTTATCATTAACGTACAGAGAGGCGGCCCCGGTCTCGGCGGCATTCAGCCCTCACAGTCAGACTATTTCCAGGCAACAAAAAGTGCAGGCCACGGTGACTTCAAGCTCATCGTTCTTGCTCCCGCATCGGTTCAGGAAATGGTTGACCTCACATTCAAAGGCTTTGACCTTGCCGATAAATACAGAATGCCTGCAATGCTTCTTTCAGACGGCACAATGGGTCAGATGATGGAACCCGTTTCACTTGATATGGGTGAAGTTAAAGAATATGACAAGTCATCATGGGCTGCTTGCGGCACAAAATGCGAAAGAAAGCATAACGTTGTTAACTCTCTTTTCATTCAGCCCGAAGAACTTGAAAAATATAACTTTGAGCGTTATGAAAGATATGCTCAGATCGAAGCAAACGAAGTTATGTATGACGAATACAAAATGGAAGATGCTGAAATCTGCATTGTAGCTTACGGAGTTGCCGCAAGAGTTTCGCAGAACGCTATTGATAAGGCTCGTGAGCAGGGCATCAAGGTTGGTATGATCAGACCCATCACACTCTGGCCCTTCCCCAAGGCTGTTCTCAATGCTGCAGCTGATAAGGTTAAGGCATTCATCAGCGTTGAGCTTTCAATGGGTCAGATGATTGAGGATATTGAACTTGCAACCCGTTGCAAGAAGCCCGTTCTTCTTTGCAACCGTGTTGGCGGTATGATTCCCACAACAGAAGACGTTCTTAATTCAATTAACAAAGCAAATTCCGTCGGAGGTGACAAATAATGATAGTTTTTGAAAAACCCAAAGCACTTGCCGATGTACCTCTTCATTATTGCCCCGGCTGCACACACGGTATCATTCACCGCCTTGTTGCCGAAGTTATTGATGAACTCGGCATCGAAGGCAAAACCGTTGGTATTGCTCCCGTTGGCTGTTCAGTTTTCGCTTATAACTATTTCAACTGCGATATGATTGAAGCTGCTCACGGCAGAGCTCCCGCAGTTGCAACAGGCGTTAAGCGTTCATTCCCCGATAACGTTGTTTTCACATATCAGGGCGACGGTGACCTTGCCGCTATCGGTACTGCAGAAACAGTTCATTCGGCAGCAAGAGGCGAAAACATTACTATTATTTTCGTTAATAACGCAATTTACGGTATGACAGGCGGTCAGATGGCTCCCACCACTCTTCCCGGTCAGGTTACCCAGACTTCGCCTTACGGCAGAAACCCCGAGCAGGTTGGTCTTCCCGTTAAAGTTTGCGAACTTCTCTCAAACGTTGACGGCGCAACTTACCTTGAAAGAGTTGCCGTTAACAACGTAAAGAACGTTAAGAATGCAAAGAAAGCTATCAAAAAAGCTTTCCAGAATCAGATTGAAGGCAAAGGCTTCTCACTTGTTGAAGTTCTTTCAACCTGCCCCACAAACTGGGGTCTTAAGCCCGATAAGGCCCTCGAATGGCTTGAGGAAAATATGATTCCTTATTATCCTCTCGGCGTTTATAAAGACAAGACAGCTGAAAAGGAGGATAAATAATCATGACACATGAAATACTTCTTGCAGGCTTTGGCGGTCAGGGTATTCTTTTCTCGGGAAAATTCCTTGCTTATGACGGACTTCTTGAAAACCGCGAAGTAAGCTGGCTCCCCTCCTACGGCCCCGAAATGAGAGGCGGCACCTGTAACTGTTCTATCATTCTCAGCGATTCAAAGATCGGTTCACCTATCGTTTCAAACCCCAACGTTCTTGTTGCAATGAATCTTCCGTCACTTGACAAGTTTGAGAATTCTGCTGTTCCCGGCGCAAAAATCTTTGTTGACAGCTCACTTATAGACCGTAAGGTTGAAAGAGATGACGTTGAAGTTTTCTATATTCCTGCAACAAAGCTTGCATCCGATGAGAATCTTCCCGGACTTGCAAATATGATTATGATCGGTCACGTTATTGCAAAAGCCGGCGTTATGCCCTACGAAAACGTTGAAACAACAATGAAAAAGCTCGTTCCTGCAAAGAAACAGAATCTCATTGAACTCAATATCAAAGCTGTTGAACTCGGCTACAACTATTAAAAAAACGATTAAGGAGACACCCACATGCTTGAATTAAAAGAAATTGGCCTGCGAGTTGCTTCCCTGCGTGAAACCTGCGGTTTTTCCGCCCTTGATATGGCTGAAAAACTTGAAATTTCAGAAGAAAACTACATCGCTTTTGAACACGGTGAGTATGATTTCGCTATCAGTACACTTAACAACATTGCATTAATCCTAGGCGTTGATATTCTTGATATCATCAGCGGCGAATCTCCCCGACTTTCGTCCTGCACCGTTGTTAAAAAAGGCAAGGGTTACATTGCAAAGCGCAATCCCGGATATGAGTTTTCACACCTTGCATACACATTCAGAAACAAGAAAGCAGAACCCTTCCTTGTTACCATAGACCCTTCGGGCAATCCCCCCGTTATGGATGAGCACGAAGGACAGGAATTCGACTATGTTCTTTCAGGAAACCTTCATCTTTACATCGGCGATATCTGCTATGAACTCAACGAAGGTGACAGCGCATATTTTGATTCCTCAATTCCTCACGCACACAAAAACGTGGGCGACACAAAGGCGCAGTTTATTGCGCTTGTGCTTAAATAAGGAATATAAAATAATCAGGAGTCAGAATAATGGCAATTTATGAAAAATTTATCGGCAGGTCAAGAGAATCTTTTATTTCTCTTAAGGACTGCCAGGAAAACTTTAAAATAACCTATGAGCAGGATTTTAACTTTGCTTATGACGTAGTAGACGTTCTCGGCACTGAAAAACCCGATAAGCTTGCTCTTCTTTACGTGTCAAATATCGGCGAAGAAAAAAGATTCACGTTCGGTGATATGAAGCGTCTTTCAGATAAGGCGGCAAACTATTTTGTATCCGAGGGTGTTAAAAAGGGTGACCCGGTTCTTCTTATTCTTAAAAGAAGTTATCTTTTCTGGGTTATTACTCTTGCACTTAACAAAATCGGAGCGATTATGGTACCTGCATCGAATATGCTCAAGGGCAAAGATTACGTCTACCGCTGTAACAAAGCTAAAATCAAATATGCAGTTATCACGGGCGATGACGAGTGTACCGAAGATTTTGACTCGGTTATGGATCAATACGAAACAATCGAGAAGAAATTTGTTACAAAGCACAAGCCCGTTGAAGGCTGGATTGATTTTGAAGACGGCTTTGAAAAAGCAAGCGAAGAATGGATAAGACCCACGGGCGATGCCGCAACAACGGTTGATGACACAATGATTATCAACTTCTCATCAGGCACAACAGGTTACCCCAAAATCATTGCTCACGATTTCAAATACCCTCTCGGACACATTATGACGGGTGTTTTCTGGCATCACGTTGTTGATGGCGGAATCCATTTCACTGTTTCCGATTCGGGCTGGGCAAAATCCCTTTGGGGAAAATACTACGGTCAATGGATGGGCGAAACCGCAAACTTTGTTTATGATTTTGATAAGTTTGACGGTGCGGATATTCTTTCAAAGCTTGAAAAATATAAAATCACAACCTTCTGTGTACCGCCAACGATGTACAGACTTATGCTTCAGAATGACGTAAGCAAATACGACCTTTCATCTATTAAACATTGTTGTACAGCAGGCGAAGCCCTCAATGCTGATATCTTCAACAAATGGAAAGAGGCAACAGGTCTTGAAATCCACGAAGGTTTTGGTATGAGTGAAACCCCCGTAAGCATCTGTACTATTTATCCCTGGACAAAACCCGTACCCGGTGCTATCGGTTTCCCTGCACCCGGTCTTAATGTACATATTCTCGATGAAGACGGCAATCACTGCCAGCGAGGCACTATCGGCGAAATCTGCATTAAAGCAGACTCCCCTGCCGAACATCCCTGCGGTGTTATTGCAAGCTATAACTTCAGCGAAGAAGATACCAACGAAGCATACAGAGGAGGTTTCTTCCACACAGGCGACCTTGCATACAGAGATGAGCGGGGACGGTTCGTTTATTTTGGCAGAAACGATGACGTTATCAAATCATCGGGCTACAGAATAGGACCTTTCGAGATTGAAAGCGTTATGCTTGAGCATCCCGCTGTTCTTGAAGTTGCGGTTACGGGCGTCCCTGATCCCGTAAGAGGCTTTGTTGTTAAAGCAACAGTTGTTCTCAGAGAAGGCTTTGAAGGCAGCCCCGAGCTTGTTAAAGAGCTTCAGAACTACGTTAAAACAAACACTGCGCCTTATAAATATCCCAGAATCGTTGAATTTGTTGATGAATTGCCCAAAACGTTCAGCGGAAAAGTAAGACGAGTTGCAATAAGGCAGGCAGATACCAAATAACGTTAAAGGCTTGTATGAGATAATTCTCACACAAGCCTTTTTTATATTAACACACAAACTGTAACAACAATTATTCCAAGCAAAATTCTGTAATATCCGAACAGTTTGAAACTGTTTTTTTTCACAAAATTCATAAGAAACTTTATTGTAAACAACGATACCGCAAACGCAACAAACATACCTATAAAAAGTGAAAGCAGTTCATTTCCGTTAAAATCAAATCCGAATTTTACAAGTTTTAACAAGCTCGCCCCAAGCATCGTCGGCACTGCAAGATAAAACGTAAATTCAGCCGCAACCGTTCTCGATACTCCAAGCAGAAGCGCGCCTATAATTGTTGCGCCTGAACGGGAGGTTCCCGGAATCATTGATAAAGCCTGAAAACAACCGATTGCAAGAGCGAGTTTATAATCAATTTTATTTATTGAATTTATTCTCGGCTCTCTTTTTTTGTTTTCAACAAGAATAAATGCAATTCCGTATACAATAAGCATAACTGCTATTGTTATTGCGTTACCAAAATGGGCTTCAAGAAAATCGTCAAAAAGAAGACCGAGAACAGCGGCCGGAATGCAGGCTATTGCGATATGAACCCACATCATTAAAGTTTCAGTATTCAATTCTATGCTTTTATTTTTGAATTCAAACGGCAGAAATTTTTTCCGGAAATAAACAATTACCGCAACTATTGCACCGAATTGAATAACAACAAAAAACATTTCTTTGAATTTTTCTGACATATCAAGCGGTATAAACTCATCAAAAAGCAACATATGCCCCGTACTGCTTACGGGCAGCCATTCAGTTACGCCTTCGATTATACCTAATATAACTATTTTAAGTAGTTCAATTAAATTCATTCTTCACTCCCCTTCAGTTTTATTATATACAAAAAAGCATATGCTCATTACAAGCATATGCTTTTATTTTTATCTGACGCCGTAAAGCAAGTCGGCATAGGTCGGGAAAGGCCATGAATCAGAAGCGGTTATGCATTCAGCTGCATCAACGTAAGAACGTATCTCTCCCATCTTTGGAATAATAACGTCCCTGAATTTGCCTGCTTTTTCAACCGCATTAAGCTGTTTTATCTCAATGAGTGAAATTTCAAGTTCATTAACAGATTTATATATTAATGAAGTAAGCGACGAAAGCTCCTTAACGGTATTATCTTCATAAGTTGAATCGATGCCTTCATAGCAGCTCTTTTTAATTGCCGCAGTGTTGCAAACCTTTCCTGCATACGAACTGATTGCAGGAAGAATATCTTTGTTTACCATATCAATAACGGTAAGCGCTTCGATATTAAGAGTTTTACAATAGTTCTGGAAATAGATTTCCTGACGTGCTTCAAGCTCGGCTCTTGTAAATACTTTATGGTCTTCAAAAAGCTTTACGTTCTTTTCTGCCGTAAGGCAAGGAAGTGCATCGGGAGTTGTTCTGAAATTGGAAAGGCCTCTTGATTCAGCTTCTTTTGTCCACTCATCATCATAACCGTTGCCGTTGAAAATAATGCGTTTATGGTCTCTTATTGTTTTCTGAATAAGAGAATGAAGTGCATCTTCAAAATTATCAACGTTTTCAAGTCTGTCGGCATAAGATTTAAGAGATTCGGCAACAGCTGTATTAAGAACGATATTTGCGCTTGCGATTGAATTTGCCGAACCGAGCATTCTGAATTCAAATTTATTGCCCGTGAATGCAAAAGGAGAAGTTCTGTTTCTGTCTGTTGTATCTTTTGGAAATCTCGGCAGAATATGAACGCCAACCTTCATCTGAACGGTTTCTTTTGCATCATAAGAAGCATCCGATTCGATAGATTCAAGAATTTCATTAAGCTCATCGCCGAGAAACATTGAAACTATTGCCGGAGGAGCTTCATTTGCACCGAGACGGTGGTCATTGCCCGCACTCGCAACAGACATTCTGAGAAGATCCTGATAATTATCAACGGCCTTGATAACAGCACAAAGGAAGAGAAGAAACTGAGCGTTATCATAAGGTGTTTCACCGGGTTCAAGAAGATTAACACCCTTACCGGTTGAAATTGACCAGTTATTGTGCTTACCGCTGCCGTTAACGCCTTCAAAAGGCTTTTCGTGAAGAAGGCATATAAGATTATGCTTCTTTGCTACCTTCTGCATAACTTCCATCATAAGCTGATTATGATCGGTTGCAATATTTGTTGTTGAGAATATGGGTGCAAGTTCATGCTGAGCAGGTGCCGCTTCGTTATGCTCTGTTTTTGCAAGAACACCAAGCTTCCAGAGTTCTTCGTTAAGTTCTGCCATAAATGACGCAATACGAGGTTTTATTGAACCGAAATAATGGTCGTCAAGCTCCTGACCTTTAGGCGGTTTAGCACCAAAAAGAGTTCTTCCAGTAAATATAAGGTCTTTTCTTTTGCTGTACATATCAGCATCAACGAGAAAATACTCCTGCTCTGCTCCGACGGTTGTTTTTACGCTCGCGGTTTCATCCTGACCGAAAAGCTTGAGAATTCTTTTTGCCTGCTTTCCGATAGCTTCCATTGAACGGAGAAGCGGTGTTTTCATATCAAGCGCTTCACCGCCGTATGAACAGAATGCGGTCGGAATACAAAGAACGCCTTCTTTTATAAATGCATAAGAAGTAGGGTCCCAAGCGGTATAGCCTCTCGCCTCGAACGTTGAACGGATACCGCCCGAAGGGAAACTCGAAGCATCGGATTCACCCTTAACAAGTTCCTTGCCCGAAAATTCCATAATAACGGTACCGTCGCTGTCAGGCGAAATAAAGCTGTCGTGCTTCTCGGCGGTAATACCCGTCATAGGCTGGAACCAGTGTGTATAATGGGTTGCGCCTTTTTCAACCGCCCAATCCTTCATTGCATTGGCAGTTACGTTTGCAACCTCTATATCAAGACGCTTGCCGTCACGGATAGTTTTTTTAATCGCTTTATATGTTTCTTTCGGCAACCTTGATTTCATTGTTTTATCGTCAAAAACCATACAGCCGAAATACTCAGGAACACTGTTCATCAAAATCACTCCTGAAAATTTTCTATGATAAAAAGTATAGCCTTTTAAATATTATTAGTCAAGAATTAAATATAATAAAAAGCACCCTCTAATTTGAGGGTGCTTTGTTAAATCAGTCAAAGAGATATACTCTTGTTTCGTAGGGCTTGGTTTCAAAGGTGTTGAGTGTTTTATCTGTTTCAACGTCATAGTTCGAAAGAACAAGTTTGCCTTTGCCGAGGTTGAAGCCTGAGGGTGCTGTAAAATGAACGGGCTTATCAGTAAATGAATTGATTACAAGCATACGCTTGCCTTCATAGTTGCGTTCATATACAAAAAGATTTTTGCTGTTTTTATAATGAAGCTTGAAATCACCGTAAATACAGATTTCATTTTCCTTGCGGAATTTAAGAAGCTTACGGTAATAATTAAGAATCGAATTATCGTCTTTTTCTGCCGATTCAACGTTAATTTCAGTATAGTTGGGATTAACCTTGAACCAAGTATCGTCACCGCTTGTGAAACCTGCATTCTTTTCGGCAGACCATTGAACGGGAGTTCTTGCATTATCTCTTGATGCACGGTTTGCAACCTTAAGGAACATCTTATCGCTGAATCCGAGCTTTTTGAAAAGCTGATATGTACTCTTGACCTGTGTATCGGTATAATCATCAACGCTGTTCATCTTTATATTAAGCATACCGATTTCCTGGCCCTGATAGATAAACGGAGTACCGCTTTGGCAAATATACATTGTTGCAAGCATTTTACCGCTTTCAACTCTGTATTTTTCATCGCCGTATCTGCTGATGATTCTGGGCTGATCGTGATTTTCAATATAGTTTGCATTCCAGGCAATTCCGTAAAGCTTGTTCTGCCATCTGTTGTATGCTTTCTTCAGTTTCTTGAGGCTGAACGGCATCGGAACCCAGCTGACCATAAACGAATCCGCTTCCATATGCTGAAAATTAAACATCATATTGAGAGTCTGATCAGCACCTTCTTTAATGAAGCGAAGGGCAAGTTTCGGAGTCATCATAGGTGCTTCGCCGACCGTCATACAGTCATAATTATCTGTTACGGCTCTGAATTCTCTGAGATATTCGTCAAGATGAGGACCGCATTTATAATGCTCCATACCGCAGGCAACGGGAATGGGGAAACCGTTGGGCAGACCTTCTTTCTTTGAAATAAAAGTAATAACGTCTTCGCGGAAACCGTCAACGCCCATATCAAGCCAGAAGCGGATAATATCTTTTATTTCTTCGCGGACTTTCGGATTATCCATATTAAGATCAGGCTGTTCTTTTGCAAACAAGGTAAGATACCACTCGTCAAGATTTTCATTATAGTGCCAGCCCGGACCCGCAAAAGTTGAAAGCCAGTTATTGGGTGGTTTCTTTCCGTTGGGTTTTTTACCTTTACGCCAGAAATAATAATCGTGATAAGGGTTATCATGACCTTTCATACTCTCTTTGAACCATTCGTGTTCGTTTGAAGTATGATTAATAACAAGGTCCATTATTACCCTGAGACCTTTTTCGTGGGCAGCATCAAGAAGTTCTTTAAACTCTTCGATTGTGCCGTATTCAGGCGCAATAGATTTATAATCAGCGATATCATAGCCGTAGTCATGCTGAGGTGATTTATAAAGAGGAGAAAACCAGATTGCATCAACACCGATGCTCTTGATATAATCAAGTTTTTCCATAACGCCTTTGATATCGCCTATTCCGTCGCCGTTGCCGTCTTTAAAGCTTCGTGGCCATATCTGATAAACAGCCATCTCTTTATACCAATGTTTTTTTATCTCTGCCATAACAATTCTCCTTTAATAATTCTCAACAATATAGTCATCAACAGTAACATCCTGACCTGCAACAACTGTCAGTTCAAAACTTCCTACAGAATTTCCGCAGCTGTCCAGAATTTCTGCAACTCCGCTGCCTTCAGAGGCGATAAATGAATAAGTGCCGTCTGAATAAAGGGTATGAGAAACGCCGTCAAAAACAATCGTTTCCGCTTCGCCGATAATTTTGCCCGATACGGCGCCAACGGATGAATCACTTCTTCTTATTGCTTCCTCAACGGCAAGCTTTGCGTTAACCATAGGATATTCCATAAGTTCAACGTCATAATAATACTCTGAACCTTTATATATTGACGCAACAGAATCATATGACGAGCAAACAATATCCTTAACCTGCTCACCGGTGAACGAAGGATTAACCGACCAAACAAGAGATGCAACGCCTGATACAACAGGTGCGGCCATTGAAGTTCCTGAAAGACTTTCATAAGTGCCTTCAAGCGAACAACTGTAAATATCACTGCCGGGAGCAGCTATTGAAACGTTTTTGCCTACATTGGTGAAGTATGACTGAGTATAAGTGCCGTCAATGTTATTCGCTGCGCTTGCAACAATAATAATGCGGTTGAGAATTTCACTTTTTGAAACGTTTTTTGATCCAACAAAAATATTATTTTTTGTAAGAGCCGAAAAATGACCGTTATTTATTGCATCAATCGGATCGCCGAACATATCGCCGTTACCTGCTGACTGAACAACAACAAAATCATAGCCTTTTTCAAGAAGAGAAGCCATCATATATGACGTAGCAGCCGTTTCAAACACTCTTTCAAAAAAACTGCTGCTGTTGCCTGCTTTTGAAGCCGATGTACCGAGAGAAAGATTGACAACCTTTGCTCCGGCTTTTACAAGCGTTGAAACACCAAAAAAAATCGCAAGATCGGTACTCCAGAACTGTAATCCGTTGGGAGTCCAGTCAACACATATAAGATTAGCATTATCGCAAATGCCTGCTATTCCCTGTCCGTTATGATTTGCAGAAATAATGCCGGCAACGTGGGTACCGTGCATATCGGGAATATTGCGTCGAGCCTGCTTGCTGTCAGGAAATGAAATCTTACCTGAAAGGTCGGGATGTGAAGTATCAAAACCTGAGTCGAGAACTCCGATGTTTATTTTACCGAAATACTCCGAATAATCCCAAGCTTGTCTTGCATCAATAGCCTCAAGCCACCAGTTGTTGCCATGCGGAACAATTTCATCCCACTTAAAAAAACCATCAGACATACCAAAATCATCTTCAGGGGTATAATTTAATTCTGTTTTATAAGCAAGAACGGGAACAGAAAGCTCTATGCCTTCAATTCTATTAAGTTCTTCGCACTTGGAAGTGATTTGTTCATAGCTCATCGCAGGATAACTGATAACGTATAAATCAGACGGTGTGCACCAACCTGCCAGTATACCTCCGCAGTTTGCAAACAGATCAACTTTATCCGAAAAACTCAATTCATCATCAACAAAAACAGCGATTTTATTTTTTATAAAGCCTCTGTCATCGCTGATTTTTACAACATCAGAATCACTTAATTCGCTGAAAAAATCTGATTTAACCGACTCAACGGTATAAGGAATTCCGAAAAACATTTCGCTGAGAGTATCAATAATATTGCTGAAAGTTGTTGTAAACAACCCTGTTACAGACATAACAAATGACAAAAGCAACGAAATAATCTTTGATATCATCCAGTATCAACTCCCCTTTTATTTATCGGGATTTTCTTTTAAACGGCTTAAGAAATACCTCTGTCGGAATCTGAGTGAGCATAATTGCAATAAACATTATAACGCATCCGAGAGCTTCTCGGTTGCCGAGTTTGTCACCAAGAAGAAGCCAGCCGAAAATAACGGCAAAAACAGATTCGAGGCAAAGAAGAACGGAAGCAACAGTCGGATTTGAATATTTCTGACCGAAAATCTGTGCCGTAAATGCAACACCACAGCTCATAATACCTGCATAAGCAATTTCAATGCCTGCACCTTTTATCGCATCCATATTCGGTTCTTCAAATATAAACATACAGATTATCGAAAGAATACCTGCAACAAAAAACTGTGCACACGATAGCGCCATATTATTAACCTTTTTGCAGAAATAATCAACCACAAGTATATGTGCCGCAAAAGCAAAAGCTCCGCCTATTGCAACAAGTTCACCCTTGCCGATTGAAAAATCACCCGAAGGTATGCTGAGTAAATAAAGTCCGCAAACACCGAGTGCAACGCCAAGCCAAATATTAAAACACAATTTACGTTTCATAAATATTCCCATAACCGGAACAAGCACCATATAAAGCGCAGTTATAAATCCAACCTTGCCCGGACCGAGATCAAGGAAAAATGCGTGTTGCTGAAGATTGCCACCTGCAAAAAGTGCAAGACCGCAACAAACTCCGCCTATAAGCACATCTTTAAACTGAAACTTCTTTTTTTCACTGGCGGGAAGATTTCTATTCTCTTTGATGTGGCTGAATACAACAAGCGGAACAAGAACAATACCTCCCAAAAGAGTTCGTAAACCGTTGAAAGTAAAGGTTCCGATATTTGCACCTTCACTTTGCGCCACAAAAGATAATCCCCATACAACCGCTGCAAGAATACAATAAAAAGGTCCGAGAAATTTTGCCTTTTTTATAAAATATCACTCCAAAGTCTTACTGTAAACAAAACCGCCCACAGAAAAAACTGCGGGCGGCAAAATACAAAATATTATTCAGCTGCTTCTTCTGCAGCTTCTTCTGCAACTGCCTCTTCAGCTGTTTCTTCTACAGCTTCCTCAGCGGGCTCGATGAGAGCACGGATTGAAAGGCTTACGCGCTTCTTATCATAATCAATACCTGTAATCTTGCAGGTTACTGTTTCGCCAACCTTAAGAACATCCTGAGGCTTGCTGATGTGACGATCAGCAATCTGTGAAATGTGGATAAGGCCGTCAATACCGGGGATAACTCTTGCAAATGCACCGAATGTTGTCATACCAACGATTTCAGCTTCAACAACTGAACCTTCGGGATAATTGTTCTTAAGAATTGCCCAGGGATTGTCCTCGTCTCTTCTGTAACCGAGAGAAATCTTCTTGTTTTCAGCATCAAGAGCCTTGATGTAAACGTCAACTTCCTGACCGATTTCAAATACTTCTGAGGGGTTCTTGATACGCTTCCATGACATTTCTGAAATGTGAACCATACCGTCGATACCGCCGATATCAACAAATGCACCGTAGTTTGTCATTGACTTAACTGTGCCGTGATATGTCTGGCCTTCAGCTGCCTGTGCCCAGAATGCATCTGCTGCTTCTTTCTTTGCTTCTTTAAGTACGGAACGGATTGAGCCAACTGCTCTTCTGCGCTGCTTATTAACTTCGATGATGCGGAACTTAACGGTCTTCTTGAGAAGATCTTCAAGGTTCTCATCTCTGCGCTCTGTTGCGTGTGATGCGGGAACAAATACGCGAACGCCGTTAGAAACAACTCTTACGCCGCCCTTAACAACCTCTGCAACTGTGCCTTCAAGGATTCTGCCGTCTTCTTCAGCGGCAATAATTTCAACCCAAGCGTTCTGAGCATCAAAACGCTTCTTTGAAAGCATAACAGTTCCTTCGGCATCATTAGTCTTCATAATGATAAGATCAATTTCGTCACCGATCTTGAGTTCCTTAGCTGCGTCAGCATTGGGATCTGCACTGTATTCATCCATAGGAACGTAACCGGCATGTTTTCTGCCGATATCAACCTGGATTTCAGTGGGAGTAATACCCATAACTACGCCTTTAACTTTCTGATCTGTGCTCATGTTGCTCAGAGAAGCTTCAAGTGCTGCGGAAAAATCCATATCGTCTGTTATTACTGCTGCTTCAGAAGGCACCTCCTCTACCTGCAATTTTGTGGTTTCGTTTACGATTTCGGACATTTCTAAAAGTACCTCCTTAATTATTACGGAAGGAGTTGAGGCTCCTGCCGTGACGCCGACTTCGGCGTGATTGGAAAAATCTATGGTCCTGAGCTCGTCGGCTCTTTCCACCAAATAAGTTTCACAATTCTCACTGCAAACAGAAAAAAGTTTAACGGTGTTTGAACTGTGGCGACCGCCAATGATAATCATCATATCGCATTTCTTCGAAAGCTCAGCAGCTTCATCCTGCCTTTTTCGCGTCGCACTGCATATTGTATCAAAAAAAATCGCATTTGTACAGTATATTTTTATTTTTTCTTTACAAATTTTCCATTCTTTTTGAGAAAATGTTGTTTGGGAAACAACTATAATTCTGTTTTCGAATAATTCAGGTGAATTTTTTAACATTTCTTCAATTTCATTTGAATTATTAAAAACAAAAACCCTGCCTTTGCAATATCCTTTTATTCCGACAACTTCAGGATGTTTGGGGTCACCTGCAATCAGAACAGTAACCTCATCCGAAGAATTTTCGGAGACAATTTTATGAATCTTCTTAACAAAAGGACAGGTTGCATCACATACGTCTGCGCCGATGTTTTTCAGTTCATCATAAACATATTCGGGCACACCGTGAGCGCGGATAATTACAGTTTCGCCTTTTTTAGCTTGACAAGGATTATCTATTAATCGGATACCGTCGGATTCAAGTCTGGATGTGATATATTTATTATGAATAAGCTCTCCGAGCGTTGCTGCGGAAATATTGTTTTCAGCAAGACCGAAAGCTATATCTACCGCTCTGTCAACGCCGAAACAAAACCCCGCGGTTTTTGCAAGAGTTATTCGCAATGAAGTCGGAGG
>JAZSBC010000154.1:0-14984 GCA_045602245.1 Acutalibacteraceae bacterium
CAAAGTTGCCGGTGTGGCGAAATCGGCAGACGCAAGGGACTTAAAATCCCTCGGTGGCAACACCGTACCGGTTCAAGTCCGGTCACCGGCACCAGAATGTCTTCCACTTGCGCATTGGAGGCATTAATTAATGAATGATGAATAATTAGAGCTTTTTAAAGTTTCACATATATTTCTCAGCAAGGGAACAACAATTGTATTTATGTGAATTATTGAAAAAACTCAAAATTATTCATTGTTCATTTTTTTTACAAACAAATACCGCTGCTATCGTGATGATAACAGCGGATTTTTTATTTTATAAGTTTTTTAAGTATATGAGGGTTTTTTGTTGTGATATTATCGGGCTTCAGTTCAAGGGCTTTAAACATTTCAGGAGTTTTATTGGCTGTCCACAGAGAAATAAGCAAGCCGTTGTTATGCACGGCACTCACCATTTTTTCGGATACGCCTCTGAAATTTGAATTGATGCCTATTGCACCCGTTTCTTTTGCTTTGGAAATAATTCTTTCTATGTATTCGTCCTGAATGCTTTCTTCCGAAGTCGGATTGCAGTTAATATAGAAGGGGATTTTTGATTTGCTTTTCACCTCATCAATCCAATCTTCAAAAACGCCCGTATAAAATACTCTCTTCTGAAGATTTTTTTGCTTTACAAGTCTATCAACAGCGCCGAGATTTTTTGTTGACTTAATATCAAGATTTATTTTGCAGGTTTTACTTTTTACAACTTCGTCAAGTGCTTTTTCAAGAAGCACACCCTGATTCTGAGAGGGTGCGGAATTATGAATTATAACGGGTGTGCCGTCAGGTCTGAAGCTCACGTCGAATTCAACAATATTTGCGCCCCAGCTTACGGATCTTTTAACGGAATTCAAAGTATTCATACGGGTGTAAAGTGCGCCTGTATGGCAGGTGATGCTGAAATCATCAGGCAAACCTTTTGATGAAAACAATTTTTTGTTATTATATTTTAAAAGAATTTCTGATGCAGCACATCTTAATTTTGAAAAAATGAATATCACGGAATCACCTCTGATTGAATTAAATCATAAATTGGTTCTGTTGTCAAATATAATATATTGCATATTTAAAATATCAAAAATGCATAAAAGATGTTGATTTCTACGTTTGATTATGTTAAAATTAAATAAAAAGTTTACGGAGGTGTCGTGTTGGCAGAAATTACAAATGCAGTTCGTGATGAAAAGACTGACGTTCTTTCTATTGACTCTGAAAACGCCTTGAAAAATCCTCTGCTGAAAAACAGACGGTATGTCGGCCAGAAAGAACGCATCGGTTATCTTCTTAACGATGTTTCGGGAAGCTTTAATATTGATAAATACAAAGACCGCTTTATTTATGATATCGTAAAGCTTGATTTTGATTTTCTTGCAGTTTTCGGCTTCTTTTCAGGCATATGGGATATAATTAATGATACGTTTATCGGCGTTATCGTTGACCGCACCCGTACAAGATGGGGCAAATTCAAACCCTATATCTTGCTTGGCAAAATTCCTTTGACTATTATCGGCCTATGGTATTGGTTTATGCCTGTAGTGTTCAGTAATACTTCTGAAGATTTTGTTCCGAAGCTTGTTTTTTATTCCGTTTTTACAATCGTTTGTGAAACTGCAAACACTTTCACAGCCATAGCAGGCACCGGCTTTATGTCCACCATAACGCCGGACCCGATTGAAAGAACGGGGCTGATTACAATGGCAAAGCTTTTTTCGGGTTTAATCGGCGAAAAAATTCCCGAGCTTGTTTTCGGTCTTCTGCTTGACCTTGTTAACAATAACGTTGTAACCTGGAACAGAACAACGCTTTTTATCAGCTTCGGTATTTTAACTGCTGTTGTGGGCTGTATTCTTTCGTTCTATTTTATTTGTGTTACCAAAGAAAGAGTTCCGCAATCTATTGAAAAACCGAGTGTTATTCAGGGCCTTAAAGCGATTATTAATAACAGACCCGTTTTGCTTTATACACTTTCTGAATTCCTTGCAGGCTTTGCTGTCAGTAAGGGCAGAATAAATTATTTCATTGACGTTCTCGGCTCCGCTACATATCAGACTATCGTCGGCATTCCCGCATCTCCCGTTTCAACAATCAGCTATGCTTTCATTGCTCCGCTTCGCAAGAAGTTTTCAACAAAAGCAATATGGATTCTCGAAGACGTATGGACAGATGCTTGCTGGATGATGGTGTTCGGCATCGGTTCAATCGGCGGAATGTCAAACGGTCTTTATAAAAACAAGTGGGTTATGCTTCCTCTTTTTGCTGTTGAAGAAGTGCTTGAAATGTGCGTCTACGGTTTGAGAAACGTTATTCCCGATGAGATTCTCAACGAAGCAATGGACTATTGCGAATGGAAAAACGGCTACAGAGCAGAGGCTATGACAGGCGTTGCGAGAGACCTTGTCAAGAAATTGCAGGGCATTGTGATGGGTTCGATTCAGAATTTCATAATGAAAAGAATCGGTTACGTTCAGGGTCTTTCAATAGGCACTCAGGCTGACTCAACAAAATGGTGGATTTTTGCAATGGGTACGGGTATTCCCGTTATCACCGGCGCTCTCGGAATTATCCCCAAATTCTTCCATAACCTTAACGGCGAAAAGAGAGATAAAATGTATCAGGAACTCTTTGCAAGGCGTGAAGCAATGCGTAATGCGATTGAATCCGCCAAGGATTCCGCAGAGGTTGAAAAAATCGCAAAAGCTCAGATTAACAAAGAATACGGTCGGGATTAATAAATTAACGGGTCGGAATTTCCGACCCGTTTTTTGCTGTTATTCGGTTAAACATTGGCGGACAAGATTATACGTTTCTTTTCCGTTTGCAGGCTTGAAATAAGTATTGTTCTGGCAAACCGTACCGTCTGAGAAAATAAAGAAAGCATGAAGCATACCTTTATTATCCGTGATTTCAACGTAAAAGTATCCCGTTGACGGACTTGGTTTTGAAGCAGGATTCAAAACAAAGTTGTTATAGTTTTCAACTATTTTGTTTTTATTTTCACTTGAAATTTGCGTTACGATATATTTCATTCCCGATGCGCCCGTATCTATCACAAATGATACGGGTTTGCCTATATCACTGCCTGCAGGAGCTTGCTTAACGTATTTTGTAAGAGTAAATTCAATTACGAGTTCGTCTGCTGTTGCATCGTTTTCATAAATTGGCAAAATGACTCTGTAAAAACCGTTTTCAAGCTCAGGTATATCAAGAAATACAGTAAAGAAAGCGTTTTTAAGCATCTGCGCTTTTGAGTTGTCAATGTTATCAATGGTTCGTTTATACTCAATCCATTGATTATCCGCTTTTTTCTCAAGTCTGAATCCGTTGACGTCGGCTGTGTTGTTGTAATTTTTAACGTAGTATTTATTATCGCTGTTATTGATCATTGTCAGCAGAAGATACGGACCGCCGTTATAAGACGTTTCATAAACCATACCGAGAAACTCAACGTCAATTTTGTGTTCGGCAAGATAAGATTTGATATCCGAAACAGCATAATACGGTTTAATATCAACAGGTTCTGAAACGGGTATATACTGAGTTACACCTGTATATAACTTTGTTATTTCCGCACCGGTATGAGGCGGTTTTGTCTGCGGAACGTAATCATCGGGCAATTCAGGTGCGGCGGTTGTGTTTTCAACAGCTTCTTTTTGTTTCTTATAGAATATTTCGGCTATTGTCCTGCAAAGAACTTCATTGTTTGTTTCATACAAACGCTTGCTGTAATCGGTTGATTGAACGGTATCTGCCGATACAACAACAAGTGAATGCGTTCCCGAGCCTTTTGCTGTAATCTGAATGCAGAAAACTTCATCATAAAGTATTTCCTGATCGGGAGCGGATTTTTCTTTGAAAGCTGTCTGATTGTATGCGCTTACAATTTCTTCAAGTTCTTCTTCCGACAAGGCATAGGTTATCTGATTAGAATAACCCTGAGTTATCCATCCGCTGAACGGTACAACAATTTTTTCTGTTATTTCAGCATAAATTCCCTCGGAAAGACTGTTATAGTTCAAAGACGGTTTTTTATTGTATGTTTTATCGCTTTTAACGCTGAATCTGATTGAAGCATCAGCTTTTTCTCCGTAGGGTGTTTCGACGTCAACGTCAATATAATAGTTTTTATTTTTTTCGAGTGAATCAAGATAGGGTGCAAGTTCATAGATGCAGAGATATTCTTTTTCCGAACCGCCTTCAATCATATACATTGAATTTTCGTGAAACTTTCCGTCTTTTCTGTTTATAATTTCGCCTTCAGCTTCGCATCGGACTTCAAAATCGCTGTCAATCCTGAAATACGGAATCTGAACCGTATTTATAACAGACAAATTGTTTTTAACTTTCGTAATCAATACGGGTGAGCCGAGATATTCAACAATTTCAAAATGGGTCATATTCAGATATTTCAGATTGTCCGAGCCGATAAACTCTGCGTTTTTCAGATTGTATTTACCGCCGTATGCGTTCTCGAACTTGTCTTTTGCGTTATCGGCAAGTTTTTTCCAGAGTTTTTCGGTATATTCTATCTCGTCGCCCATATCAACAGGAGCATCGGCTGTTATGCCTTCAATATTAACAACGTTCATATCTTCATCAAAATGAACTTCAGCCATTATCGGTGAAACAAAACCGTCTTCAGTAAGAAAATATTCCGATTCCAGAGCTTCATCAACGCGGGTTCTGAACATATTGATTTCATTTTCCGTTTTGCCGTTGAGATAGCTTGAATAGCTGAAATCAATATGAGCCTGATTTATCCAACAATAGGCTCCGTTATCAATGCTGACCGTAACAATTTCTGCAGCAACAACTTTATCAAGGCTGTTTTTTTCAACGTATTCTTCGATTTTCTGCTCAAGTTCGGCGAATTCGTCTTTTTCCGCTTTGGCATTAGTGAGGCATACTGCCGCAACGGCAATGCAGGCAATTAAACATAAAACAATAACTGCAACTTTTGATTTTTTGAATTTGAGAATATTGACTATTCTCTCTTCAACAACGTTTTCGCCAAACGAGAGCGGAGCAGATGCCGCGAATCTTCGGCTCGAACCAACCGAAACAAGGGTTAATCCGTAGCTTTTTTTATCGTTTTCGTTCATATTTTTAAGAACTTTTTCGTCACAGCTCATTTCCATATCGCGTATCATAAGGCTGTAACCGAGCCATACAAGAGGATTGTACCAATGAAGCGTTAGCACGGCAAATGAGATTATTTTAATGATATGGTCAAGGCGCCTGATATGAGTTTTCTCGTGAAGAACAACGTATTCTCTTTGCTTTTCATCCATTCCGCAGGGCAGATAAATCATCGGTTTGATTATTCCGAATACAAACGGCGATTTAATCTTTTCGCATTCAAAAACGTTGCCGTCAAGTTTTGTTGCAAACTCAATATTTTTATGTACCTTTATAAATGAAACAATACCGTAAACAGCCATTGCAATCATACCGATTATCCAGATGACTGATGCAACAGCCGTTATAATCTGCATCGGATTTATGCTTGACGTAACAGTTGCTTCAGGCAGAATCGGATTGATTATTGTGTCTGCGGCAGGAATACCCGAAGATATTTTCGGAACGGGCAGCAAGCCGATGTCTTCAGGCACGAAATTATTTACCGTTGTGCCTTTGATTGCGGATTTTTCTGCGGGAACTGAAAACAAATTGAAAATACTGATTACAGATGAAAATGAAAACTTGAAAAGAAGTCTTAATCCTGCAACAGCCCATAAGCAATATGAAAAAATCTTCGGAGCTTTTTTCAATAATAATCTGATAAGAATTATTGCAAGAATAATATAGCTTCCCGTTATGCTCATATTGAGAAATTCGATAAATGTTTGTTCAGCAAAATCAAGCATTACGTTTCCTCCTTATGAGAATTGATAAGTGCCGTCAGTATATCTGCCTCTTTTTCTGAAATGGTTTTTCCTCCGAGAAACGATGCAAGAAAAGAGGGGAGAGAGCCTTCGAAGGTTCGGTCAACAAAGCTTTCGCTTTCGTTAGCCTGAACCTTTTCTTTCGGCACTATAACGGAAACAACTGCGTTTTCGTTTTGAATCAGCCCTTTTTCGCACATTTTTCGGATTGCATTATAGGTGGTTGACTTTTTCCAGCCGAGCTTATCTTTGCAAAGCTCGACAAGCTTTCCTGAATTTACGGGTGCATTGTCCCAGATTACACACATAAATTTGTACTCGCTTTCCCATAAAGTTAAATCGTTCATTATAAAACCCCCGTTTTATGTATTTGGTTTGTAATTACAAACCTCAATGTAAGTTTATAATTATAAACCTGATTTGTCAAGGGATTTAACAAAAAATTCATAAATATATTAAAAACACCGAAAATCCTCGGGACGGGGGAGTTTTCGGTGTTTTGATTCAATTAATTATACTTTTTCTTTTTTGCAAATAATATTGCAGCGGCTGATGAAACAGCAAACGAAATAAACGATGCTATTCCTGAAACCGCCGAACCCGTATCGGGAATATCTGTTTTTATTTCAGACCACACAGCTTCAAAAGTAAGATTCTTTTTAGGCATTTTATCGGGAATTTCGGGATTCCAGCCAACAAAAACATAGCCGTCTTTTTTGGGGGATTCGGGTACTGTTATTTTTGAACCTGAAGTTATGCGGTAAGTTTTATATATTTTTCCGTCAACTTTATAGGTTGCGGTATAGGTTTTGTTGACGTTTCCGATTACGGACGAAAGACCGATAACCGCAATTATACCGCCAACAATGGAAAGCCCCGTTATTGCCGTGCCGATTCCTGCAATAATACCGCCTGCAATAACTGTACCGCCAATCATAACGGTCACAAAATCTTTGTCAAGCTCGTATTTTGCATCAAAAACAAGGTCTTCTGCAGGCATTGTATCGGGGATTTCGGGAGTCCATCCCGTGAACTTGTGTGCAAACTTCTGAGGATTTTTTTCAGGAAGCGGAATTTTGTCGCCTTCCTTTACTTCAAACACTTCATAAGTTTTTCCTTCCGACATATAAACAACGTTGCCGTTTCTTAACCATTTTGCATTGAATGTTATATCTTCGGAAGGAACAGTGTTATAATCAAAAACGTTTTTGCCGTTTTCATCAAACCAACCCGCAAAAATAAATCCTTCTTTCTGCGGATCTTCGGGTATCGTTTCTTCTATGCTTGAACCGAACGGTACGGTTGCTTTTTTGATTTCAGCTTCATCCGAGATAAAACTGATGTTAATTTCTTTCAGCTTCCACGAAGCGGAAGCCTCAATGTTGTTTTCGGGCATTGTTTCGGGAAGCGGATCCTGTTTTTCATTAATAACCCAACCGTTAAAAATATGGCCTTCAGGCGCTTCGGGTGCATCAGGCGGAACGATTGTTTCACCTGCTTTGTAGCTTTGTGTTTCTCCATAAATTTCACCGTTTGAATAATAGGTCACGGTGAATTTTTCCGTTTCCGTAACGGTAACGTCCTCTTTTTTCGTTGTTTCTGATTCAGCTGCAAAACCCGAAAGGGGAATTGCCGTAAGAATCAATGCGATTGCAACGAAAACCGAAAAAAACCTTCTGAATCTTTTTCTCATATATTTTCCTCCGTTTTATTAATGTTTTAAAGATACTACAGTAAAAATTGCGGTGCTGTCCCCGCGCACCGAAGGTGTATCTTTAACACAACGAAAATTATAATTTATCAAACGGAGTTTTTTCTACTGATACGGCGTTAATAATTTATGAACACGCATAGAAGATTTTTTGATTATAAAAAACTTTTTTGTTTAATTGAACGGATATCTGACCTTATTTTTCCGCCTTTGTTAATTATTGTATTATTTGTATGAAATCGGTTTTTCATTTCCGTCAATGAGTCTTGCAAAGTTCTGACTGTGCATAATGATTATCATAACCGAACAAACCGCAGCAAAAAGGAAATTCATTTTTTGATTTGTATTTGTCAGAAAATACGCAAGCATCGGATAAATAACAGCGCATATACCCGACGCAAGTGAAACGATTTTTGAAAATGCAACCGTAACGGCAAAAATTGCAAGCAAAATCAAAGTCACAACGGGCATAATACCCATTGCCGCACCTGCGGCTGTTGCAACTCCTTTTCCGCCTTTGAAGTCAAAGAAAACGGGAAAACAATGCCCGAGCTGAACAAAAAAACCTGCAGCAAGCGTTGTTACATACGGTAAATCCAATAAATCAATAAATACTTTTGCAGCTGCAACGGCAATCAAACCTTTCATAAAGTCAAACAAAAAAACGGTGGCCGCCGCTTTTTTGCCGAATATTCTGAGAGTATTTGTTGCGCCTGCATTTCCGCTGCCTTCATTCCTAATATCTTTTTTGAAACGTCTTTTTGAAATCAGAGTTGCCGGATTAATACTGCCTAGCAGATAAGATAATAAGGAAATAATAATAATGTATTTCAAAAAAATCACCCGTTGGTTATTGTATCCAACGGGTGACGTTTTTATTTATTAACCATTTTACGGATTTCCTCAATGCTCATTTCCGTCAGCGTACCTTTACGGGCGTGAAAGCATCTCTGACCAAGCTCAAATATATGAATATCATTTTTGAGCGAATCGGAATATACGTTGATAAATTCTGCATCGGGAAGAGTCTCGGCAAGCCTGAGCGGTTTTTGTTTGTCTTTGCAGTTGTAACCGTAAATTCTGCCTGTTTTCGGATTCATTCTTGTTGCAATGAGAGTGTGAACCTCATATTTTTCACAGATCGGTCTGAGAAAAAATTCAGGTGATGCAGAGCAGACGACAATCGGTCTTTCTCTTTTACTCGGATCAAATATCGGGTAGATATTTTTCTTTTGATTATCCCAGAATTTTTCAGCCATCTTTTCTCCGTCAATAAATCGAAGAAAAGAAAAGCATCTGCCTTTAAACTGATCGCCGAATCCCAGAGAAAACAAAATGAGATTAAGCAAAAGCCAGGGGACAAGAACGAGAAGATACGGTCTGTGAAGAATACAGTAAAACAGAAATACTGTTTCTGAATCCTGCGGATAGACGGTTTTGTCGAAATCGTAAAGATCGAATTTGTTATCAGACATTGAAAGTTACCTTTTCGCCTGTAAGGTTAACGGTTTCTTCTTTGCCGTTAAGAATAACGGTAAACGTGCCTTTGCCTTCAAGGCTGTAGCTTGTTGCCTTGCCGTTTTTCCATTCGATATCAACTATAACTCCGCCTTTTGCAAGAAGACCGCTTATTTTACCGTTCTGCCACTTTGAGGGAAGTGCAGGAAGAATGTATATTCTACCGTTGTAGCTCTGCATGAGCATTTCGGTAATACCGCTCACAAAACCGAAGTTGCCGTCAATCTGGAACGGGGGATGTGCATCAAAAAGATTTTCGTATGTTCCGCCGCCTTTGGTGTAATTTATGCCTACACTCTTAACGGGACGAAGCTGAAGTTCAATAAGTTTGAGAGCGTGGTCGCCGTCGAAAAGTCTTGCCCAGAAATTGATTTTCCAGCCGAGGCTCCAGCCTGTGCCGTTGTCGCCTCTGCGCTCAAGTGTTCTGCGGCAGGCTTTTGCAAGTTCGGGTGTACCGTCAACAGTGATGAGGCGTGCGGGATGAAGAGCATAAAGATGCGAAACGTGTCTGTGATGAATTTCAACCTCAGGATAATCATCATCAAATTCAAGAAGCTGACCGTCGCTTCCGAGTTTGAAATCAGCCATTCTTGAAATTGTATCTTTAAGTGTGTTTTTGAAATCCTCATCTATGCCGAGAATATCGCAGGCTTTTATACAGTTTTCAAAAAGCTCTCTTGCTATTGACATAGACATTGTTGAGTATTTTGCAACAGAGCAGCTTTTTCCTTCATATTCGAATGAGTTTTCGGGTGACGTGCCGGGTGCAAGAACAAGCTTTCCGTCGTATTCCGTCATAATGTCAATATAGAATTCTGCGGCTTTTTTCATAACCGGATAAGCCGTTTCTCTGAGGTAATCAACGTCATTGGTATACTCATAATGTTCGAAAAGATGTTCGCAGAGCCAGCCCGATGAACCGTGCCAGAATGCCCACTGCGCACTGCCTGCAACGGGAGTTGAAAGCCTCCAGAGGTCAACGTTGTGGTGTGACGTCCAGCCTTTTGCGCCGTACTGACCTTTCGCCGCTTTTTCGCCGCTGATGCTGAGTTCTTTAACCATTTCTATAAGCGGATAGTTAACTTCAGGCATACGGCACATAAGCACCGGCCAATAGTTCATTTCCGTGTTGATATTTACGGTATAGTTAGAATGCCAGGGAGGAGTGATTCTGTCGTTCCAGATACCCTGAAGCGTTGATGCCTGCGAGCCGATTCTTGATGAAGAAATTGCAAGGTATCTGCCGTAGTTATAAACAAGAGTAATGAGGGAAATATCGCTCTTATCTCTTTTGAAAGCCACAAGACGCTTGTTCGTGGGAAGGTTATCCTTGCCTTCGCCGAGGTCAAGGTTCACTCTGCCGTAAAGCTCCGTGTAGTCTGCAATATGAATCTGCTTTTCTTTTTCGTAATCTTCAACTGCGGCAAGTCTGTCCATACAAGGCTTGATATATTCTTTGCCTTCAAGGAAAGGATGCTTGTTCCAACCGTTAAAGCTTGTTTCGCTTGTGAAGAAAATGTAAGCATACGTTGCGTCGCTGACTGAAACTCTGTTTTCAACGGTTTTTGTGTTACCGTCAGTTATAACTTTTGCTGCAGCTCTGAATCGGATGCCTCTCATTTCCGGTTCTTCGAAATACTTTTTATTACCTGATTCATTGTCAATATTGTTTTCGCCGTGGCATTCGCCGTCAAGAATAACGGTGTTTCCCTCAACGAAACTGTTGCTGAGAAGCTTTGAAGTAAGACCGAAAGCAAAATTCATTTTTCCGCCTTCGCTTGTGAATTTTGCTGCAATTATTTTTGAAGGATACGATGCAAAATATTCTCTTTTATATTTTATTTTAGACCGTGTATATTCAACGCTTGAAACAGCTTTTTCAAGGTCAAGGCTTCTGCGGTAATTCTTTATGCTGCCTTTGGCAAAAAATTCAACTTCAAGATTGCCGAGGGGCATATAAGCCTGGCTCCAGGTGTTCTGAAAGTTTGTTTCGATTTCATTTTGTGCCTCGTGAAGCTTGCCTGCAAGAGCAAGGTCGCGAGCTTTTCTGAATGATTCGGGTGCGCCTTCCCTGACCGTGTTTTTGGGCTTGCCGTTCCATAGTTCATCATGATTAAGGCAGAGAAGTTCCTTTGAAGTTGTGCCGTAAATCATTGCACCGAGTGTGCCGTTGCCGATGGGTAAGCTTTGTGTCCATGCCTTTGCAGGGGAGTTATACCATAAAACCGTTGAAGATGACATTTCAATATTCTCCTTGCTTAAAATTTATACCATTATACACCAACATATATTAACAGTCAATTAATAAAAATGAAAGAAATCCTGCAAAAACGCAAAAATTACTTGCATTTAATGTTTATATGGTGTAAAATACAGTTTTGTATGAGATGAAGAATGAGGTATTATTATGTCGGAACATTTTCAGGCAAAAATTGAAGAGGTATACAGCAGTCTTTCAAAAGGACATAAAAAGATTGCTGATTATATTAAGGCGAACTATGAAAAAGCTTCGTTTATGACTGCTGCAAGCCTCGGCAAAGCTGTCGGTGTCAGTGAATCAACGGTTGTCCGATTTGCTTCAAACGTTGGTTTTGACGGCTATCCCGAGCTGCAGAAACATCTTCAGGAGATGGTAAAGAGTCATCTTACGAGCGTTCAGCGTATGGAAGTTGCCGCAAGCAGATTTGACGGTAACGATTTTATCGAAAACGCTTTTGCGGCTGATATTGATATGATAAAAGCAACAAGAGACGGCGTTTCGAGAGATGCGTTTGAAAAAAGTGTTGCCGCAATAAATAATGCAAGAAAAATTTATATTCTCGGTGTCAGAAGTTCAGCAGCTATTGCAAGCTTTGCGGCTTTTTATTTCCGCTATCTCTGCGATAACGTTATTTTAATTGATACGTCTTCATCAAGCGAGCTTTTTGAGCAGATGTTCAGAATCAGCAGTGAGGACGTATGCATTGCAATCAGCTTTCCGAGGTATTCAAATCAGACGGTCAAAGCGCTTTCGTTTGCAAAAGACAGAGGTGCAACCATTATTTCGATTACAGACGGCGAGCTATCACCAATCGCTCCCTATGCAACGCATCTTCTTGTTGCGAAAAGCAATATGGTTTCATTTGTTGATTCGCTTGTTGCTCCGCTCAGCCTTATCAATGCATTGATTGCCGCTTGTGCAAAACAGAAGAGCGACGACGTTTATAATTATTTCAGAGCACTTGAAGAAATCTGGGATGAATATCAGGTTTACCGTACCGGCGGGGAGGAAAACAAATGAAAACATCCTTGCTTGTTATAGGCGGCGGCGCCGCAGGACTTATGGCCGCAGGTGCAGCTTCCAATATGGGTGTTGAAACGGTTATTCTTGAACGAAACGAAAAACCTGCCCGTAAAGTTATGATAACCGGCAAAGGAAGATGCAACGTAACAAATAATTGCAGTTCTTTGCAGGAACTCATCTCAAACGTTCCCAGAAACGGAAAATTTCTTTACGGCGCATTTTCACGTTTTATGCCATCGGATACAATCACTTTTTTTGAAGAACGCGGGGTTGAACTTAAGACCGAAAGAGGAAACAGAGTTTTTCCCGTTTCCGATAATGCGTCCGATATTGTTGATGCTCTTCACGGTTATGCGAGAAGCAGGGCAAGAATTATGAGGGGCAGAGCCGTTGAATTGCTGATTGACGGCGATAATGTTATCGGTGTAAAAACCGAAAACGGCGAAGAGATATTCGCTGAAAAAATAATCGTTGCAACCGGCGGTGCATCTTATCCCGGAACCGGTTCGACGGGAGACGGATATGAACTTGCTAAGCAGGCAGGTCATAAAATAACGGATATAGTTCCGTCACTTGTTCCTCTTGAGATACACGAGGGCTTTTGCAGTGACCTTATGGGTCTTTCGCTTCGCAATTCTGCAATAAAAGTTGTTGATACCGAAAGCGGTAAAACAATATATTCTGATTTCGGAGAGATGCTTTTTACACATTTCGGCGTTTCAGGGCCGATGATTCTCAGCGCATCGGCAAATATGAGAAATATGAAAAGCGGAAAATATAAAATATATATTGACCTCAAACCTGCGCTTACCGTTGAACAGCTTGATGCAAGAATTCTTCGTGATTTTTCGGAAAATACAAATAAGAATTTTATAAACGCACTTAATTCTCTTTTACCTAAAAAACTTGTTCCCGTTATTGTTAAACTCAGCAAAATCGGGCTTACAACCAAAGTTAACCAGATTACCAAAGAACAAAGAAAAGCTCTTGCGGAGCTTTTGAAAGGACTTTGCATAACCGTTACGGGATTCCGTCCCATCGCAGAAGCGATAATAACTTCGGGTGGAGTTGATGTTTCGCAGATTAATCCGGGAACAATGGAATCAAAGCTTATAAAAGGTCTTTATTTTGCAGGCGAGCTTATTGACGTTGATGCTTATACAGGCGGATTTAATCTTCAAATTGCATTTTCGACTGGCAGGCTTGCAGGCATAAGTGCAGCAGAAAATATAATTGAAAACAGGGAGTTGCATTATGAATAATTCAATAATTAACGTTGCAATCGACGGACCTGCAGGGGCAGGCAAAAGCACTGTTTCCCGTGCGGCTGCAAAGGAAGTAGGTTTTATTTACGTTGACACGGGCGCTCTTTACAGAGCTGTAGGTGTTAATGCTTTAAGAAAAGGAATTGACACAAGAAACAAAGCTGCTGTTGCGGATACGCTTTCCGATATAACGGTAGACCTTGTTTTTGAAAACGGTGAACAGAAGGTGCTTCTTAACGGAGAGAACGTATCAGATGAAATAAGAACTCCTCCTGCATCAATGGCAGCTTCCGATGTTTCGGCTGTTCCCGAAGTGCGCGCTTTTCTTTTTGATTTGCAAAGAGATATTGCTAAAAGAAATAATTGCCTTATGGACGGAAGAGATATCGGTACAGTAGTTTTACCCGATGCAAAGGTTAAAATCTTTCTTACCGCATCACCCGAAGAGAGAGCGACAAGAAGATATAAGGAACTTATCGAAAAAGGCAATGACGTTAAATATGAGGACGTTCTTTCCGAACTTATCGAGAGAGATTATAACGATTCACACCGTGAAATAGCACCGCTCAAACCTGCAGAGGACAGCGTTACTCTTGATACAACAGGGCTTACACTTGAAGAATCTATAAATGAAATCATCAGAATTATTAAGGAGAAAATGTAATGAAAGGTTTTGACTATTCAAAAGTACACGAAGAAACAGCACTTTACGATAAACTTCGTCCCATTGGAATTAAATATCTCAATTCGAAATATAAACTCAACTATTTCGGTCTTGAAAATATTCCCGAGGAGGGCGGTTTCATCATTGCTTCAAATCATATGGTTGCTATCGATCCTCTTTTCATTGCTAACGGCGTTAAGAAAAGACAGATTCATTTTATGGGTAAAAAAGAGCTTTTCGAGAAGCCTATCATCAGCAAGTTTTTCAAGAAAATCAACGGTTTCCCCATTGTAAGAGGCGGTGCTGATAAAGAAGCTCTTGATTATGCGGGCAGGGTTGTTAAAGAGGGTCACATTCTCGGAATTTTTCCCGAAGGAACCCGTTCAAGAGATTTCAAGCCTGCAAGAGCAAAGTCGGGTATCGGACTAATTGCAAGAGAAGCAAAAGCTGATATTCTTCCCGTTTCAATCTATAACAGAGATGAAATGAAAAAGGGAACAAGAGTCACCATCAGATTCGGCGAAGTTATTCCTTACGAGAGCCTCGGATTTACGGAAGAGAACTCAAAAGAAGAAGTCAGAAACTGTGCGAAAAAAGTTATGGATGAGATTGTGAAGCTCTGGAGTAAAGGTCATTG
>JAZSBC010000155.1:0-10780 GCA_045602245.1 Acutalibacteraceae bacterium
AGAAGATGAGCGAGCATCTTGGGGTTTGTAAGATCGTTGATAGCAACGATTTCGTAGCCTTCTGCACCGAACATCTGACGGAATGCGAGACGGCCGATACGACCGAAACCGTTAATTGCAACTTTAACTGCCATAGTGAATTACCTCCAAAAAAGTTTTATATTTTTTTGACCGTATCTATTTTATACATTTTTATGGAAATATGCAACAGTTTTTTGCTTAATTTTTTTGTTTTTTGAAAGATTTGGTAATCTGAACAAAATTCACGAAAAGTTGAGCAAAAAGGGTGCAAATTTTACAAATATTTTTGAGCGATTTTTGAACGCAGAGCTTTATTTATGATATTTTCCGCCGCTTGAAATCATAAACGCACGGTAAATCTGTTCAAGAAGCATAACTCTTGCGAGCTGATGAGGGAAGGTCATGGGACTCATCGAGAGCCTGAATTTAGCTCTGCTCTTGACGGCAGGTGAAAGCCCGTGTGAGCCGCCTATGACAAAACACAGCGAACCGAAGCCCGAAACTGCACATTTTTCTATCTCTTTTGAGAAGCTTTCGGAAGAGAGTTCTTTCCCTTCAATGCAGAGAGCAAAAACCGCTTCGCCCGGTGAAATTTTGGCAAGAATACGCTCGCTTTCATCGTTGAGCGCCGCCTCAATCTGAGCTTCGTTCGGGTTTTCGGGAAGCCTTGCAGGCGTAAGTTCGGTTACTTTCAGTTTGCAGAATGCACCGAGCCTTTTTTCGTATTCGGCGCAAGCCATTCGCAGGTAATCCTCTTTGAGTTTACCTACACAGATTATGTTTATGTTTATCATTTTTTCTCCTGAATCACAGCGCGATAACGGGGTTGCAATCGCCCGCAACGCTCAGCAAATAGTCAATATTTTCAACGGCTCCCGCCATTTTCATAGCGGCTCTCGTTGTTTCGAATGCGAGGGCGGGAATGTTGTTTTCTTTGCTAAGATGCCCGAGCACAAAACGGGTTGTGCCCGACTCCATAAGTTTCACTGCCGTTTCTGCACAGCTTTCGTTTGAAAGATGGCCGAATCTTGAAAGTATTCTTTCTTTGAGAAAAAACGGATACGGCCCGTTTTTTAACATTCCGACGTCGTGATTCGATTCAAGCAAAACAAGGTCGCAGCCATAGATTGCATCCATAATCGAATCCGTAACTTCGCCTATGTCCGTTGCAACCGCAAGTCTTTTTCCGTCAGGCGTAACGATGCTGAAGCCCGTGCTTTCGCGGCTGTCGTGAGGCGTTTTGAACGGACGGATATATATTCCGCCCGCTTCCATTCCTTCGTAAGGAATTATATCCGCTCTCATTTTGCCCGTTATTGCGCCTGCATCTTCCATACCTGCAAGCGTGCCGTTTGAAGCGTAAACTTTTGTGCCGTGTCTTTCGGCAAAAACCCTCACTCCGTTTATATGGTCGTTATGTTCGTGAGTAACGAAAATTGCGGCGATTGAATTCGGGTCAACACCTATGTTTTTCAAGGCGTCCGCTGTCTTTTTTGCGCTGACGCCAACGTCTATCAGAATGCCGCCCTGAGAGGTGCCGATATACGTGCTGTTACCGCTGCTTGATGAATATAAAGAACAAAACTTTGCCATTTCGAATATCCTTTACACTAAAACAGGGCTGCTCTTGAGGAACAGCCCTATATATAATAACATTATATTATCTCAACCTGCATTGGTCAGGCTGTTGGGTTCGGGGCAGAACACTCTCTTGATATCGGCACCGATACCTCTGAATTTTTCAACAACTTCTTCGTATCCTCTGTCGATATGAAGAATGTCTTCAATTTCCGTTGTTCCGCTTGCAACGCAGCCCGCAATAAGCATTGCCGCGCCGGCACGAAGGTCATCTGCTTTGACCGGAGCGCCTTTAAGGCTCTCAACGCCCTGAATAACCGCAAGCTGACCGTCGGCTTTGATATCCGCACCCATTCTGTTAAGCTGCTCCGCATAACGGAAGCGGTTTGACCAGATGCTTTCAGAGATGATGCTTGTACCGTCTGCAAGGGTGAGAAGTACTGCCATCTGAGGCTGCATATCGGTGGGGAAGCCGGGATGGGGCATGGTTTTTATTGTGCATTTGCCGGGGCGTTTGTCAAGAGAAACTCTGACCGCATCGTCAAATTCTTCAACAACAGCACCGCATTCAACGAGTTTGTTTGAGATTGATTCAAGATGCTTGGGAATAACGTTTTTGATCAGCACGTCGCCTTTTGTTGCCGCTGCAGCAACCATATACGTGCCTGCTTCAATCTGATCGGGGATGATTGAATAAGTGCAACCGTGAAGCTGCTCAACGCCCCTTACCTTGATAACGTCTGTGCCTGCGCCTCTGATGTCAGCGCCCATTGAGTTGAGGAAGTTGGCAAGGTCAACGATATGAGGTTCTTTTGCGGCGTTTTCAATAACCGTAAGACCCTCTGCCTTAACTGCGGCGAGAAGGATGTTTACCGTTGCACCGACCGATGCCATATCAAGATAAATCGGGCTGCCGATAAGCTTTTCAGCCTTTGCTTCAACAGTTGCGTTATCTTCAACTGAAACGGTTGTGCCGAGAAGCTCGAAACCTTTGATATGCTGATCAATCGGTCTTGCGCCGAGATAACAGCCGCCGGGCATTGCGACCTTCGCTCTCGAAAATCTGCCGAGAAGCGCACCGATGAAATAATATGATGCACGCAGGTGCTTTGTCATATCGTGTGAAATGACATATGAATCAACGCGGCGTGAATCTATCTCGATTGTGTTTTTGTTTATAAGTCTTACGTTTGCGCCTATATGCTTGAGGATTTTCATCATATAGTTCACGTCGCTGATGGAAACGGGAACGTTTTCAAGCACACAAACGTCCTGCGAAAGAATCGCAGCTGGAATAATCGCAAGAGCGGCATTCTTGGCTCCGCTGATTTCAACTTCGCCTCGAAGGGGGGAACCGCCGTTGATTATGAATTTCTCCAAGAGTTTTACCCTCTTTCGTGTTTGTTATATATAAAATATCAAGTAATTGTTCAAAATCTATAGTATTATAACATCTTATTTTTGATTTGAAAAGACTTATTAGAAAAAAATATACCTTTTTTTAATAAAATTTTTGCGATTTTTTGTAAATTTGACTCTTTTTTTGAAAGATTCAAGGTTAAGTATTGGTTTTCTACATATAGTATGCCGAAAAACGCCCAACATATATGCTGTGAAATTTTTAAATTTGAAACAGCAAATTGAACAAATACATAACAAAATTTTTGTTCGATTCTCACAATCATAATTTTGACCGAAACGTCCTTTGCCTTTTTAAACAAAAATAGCCTTGTTCAGTTGGAAATCAAGGCATTACGGGCAAAAGCAGGCAAAAAGAAGGCTCTTTTTTTGCTTTTTAACCAAAATGTAACGGCTTGTTTTGTCAGGTTAAACAAAGCGCATTTGCAAGCGGTTTAGAGTAAAAATTTGGTAAAAATTCATAAAAAGAGACCGAAATTCACAATAAATTCAAAAAATAATTAAAAAAACACGAATATTTCTATTGCAAAAAGGCAAAGGATTGTGTAAAATGTATATGTCCCAATGGTCATTTTGTATAAATTTATAATGAAGTCAAAACAAATCGAATGAGGGGTAATTATTATGTCCAACAGAATCTTTCAGGGTCTTGTTCATCAGATGCGTGAAGCGGTGGGCAGAACTCTGGGCGTTATTGACGAAACAGGCACCATTATCGCTTGCAGCGAGCTGAGCAAAATCGGCGAGGTTATCTCAACGGCAAATGATGTTTTTGCAGATAACGAGCTTCATTATATCAATGGATACACTTTCTGCAATTTCGGCACACACATTCAGACCGAGTATGCTGTGTTTGTTGACGGAACAGATGAGCTTGCAGGCAGATTTGCGGCTGTTTGCTGTGTTTCTCTTGAAAATCTCAAACAGTATTATGAAGAAAAATTCGACAGGGGCAATTTTATCAAAAACGTAATTCTTGATAATATTCTTCCCGGCGATATCTATATCAAATCAAGAGAGCTTCGTTTTAATTCAGAGGCAACGAGAGTGGTTCTTCTTATCAGAATCACCGACCATAACGATGCCGCTGTGTTTGATGCCGTTCAGAATCTTTTCCCCGATAAGAGCAAGGATTTTGTCATCAATATAAACGAACACGATATCGCAATCGTTAAAGAAGTAAGAAACAATATCGAAACCAAAGACCTTGAAAAGCTTGCACGCTCAATCTCGGATTCATTGAGCACCGAGCTTTATACTCACGTGCTTGTAGGTATCGGCACAACCGTTGAGGGTGTCAAGGACCTTGCCCGTTCATTCAAGGAAGCTCAGATTGCTCTTGAAGTAGGCAAAGTGTTTGATACTGAGAAAACAATAGTAAGCTATGATAACCTCGGCATTGCCAGACTTATCTATCAGCTTCCCTCAACCCTTTGCGATATGTTCCTCAGAGAGGTGTTCAAGAGAGGCTCAATCGAAAGCCTTGACCACGAAACTCTGTTCACAATCCAGCGTTTCTTTGAGAATAACCTCAACGTATCAGAAACTTCAAGAAAGCTTTTTGTTCACAGAAACACTCTTGTTTACAGACTTGAAAAAATCAAGAAGCTTACAGGTCTTGACCTGAGAGAATTCGATGATGCTATCGTATTCAAAGTAGCTCTTATGGTTAAGAAATATCTTGACGCAAAGCCCGTGAAGTATTGATTCTTGTTACCTCAGGCTTCGATATCATCCAAACTAAAATTTAGATTAAGGAATTGATACGGTGATACAATTTAATAATGTTTCTAAAAAGTATGATAACGGAACTCATGCTTTGAAAGATATAAACCTTACCATCGACAAGGGCGAATTCGTTTTCGTTGTCGGTTCATCAGGCGCGGGTAAAAGTACCTTCCTTAAACTGATGATGAGAGAAGAAGTCCCCTCAACAGGTTCAATTATTGTTGAGGACGTCGATTTAACGAAGATAAAGAAAAGGGATATTCCCAAATTCCGCCGCAGGCTCGGCGTTGTTTTTCAGGATTTCAGGCTTATCCCGAATATGACGGTTTTCGATAACGTTGCATTCGCAATGCGTGTTATCGGCGCCAACGAAAAGAAAATACGCAGAAGAGTGCCTTACGTTCTCAGCCTTATGGGTCTTAACGAAAAGGCAAGATGCCTGCCCAAAGAGCTTTCGGGCGGTGAGCAGCAGAGAGTTGCGCTTGCAAGAGCGCTTGCAAACAATGCCGAAATCATTATTGCGGACGAGCCTACGGGCAACGTTGACCCGCAGATGAGCTATGAAATTGTTGAACTGCTTATGCGCCTCAACGAAGCGGGAACAACCGTTATTATGGTTACTCACGAACACAGCCTTGTGCGCTGCTTCGACAAAAGAGTTATCATTCTCGATAAGGGTGCTATTGTTTCAGACGGCGGAGCGCTTGTAAGAGAGGCGGCAACTTCTCATATCAATCCCGTCAGCGAGATGGAGAATCAGTACGTTGTTCCTCCCGAGGAGGATTATTCCACCTATTCTCAGCAGCCTTCAAGCGATGCTGCACCCGTTGAGGTTACAGAAGATTTTATTGTGACGGGAGGCGATAACTGATGGGTAACACGGGATATCTTACCAAGGAAGGCTTCAGAAACCTTAAGGTAAACAAGCTTATGTCAATTTCATCAATAACGGTGCTTTTCAGCTGCCTTATGATTATCGGCATAGCTTTTATGATTTTTGTCAATATCAACAGTCTTATCGACAGCGTTGAAAAAATGAACGTTATCAGAGTTTTCGCAAAATTGGAATGCACCGATTATGAATATGCCGCACTCGGCGTTAACCTTGCGAATATCGATAACGTCAGGTCTGTTACACCCGTTGACAAAGACGAAGATTATAAGAATAATTATCTCGACAAAATGACCGAAACCGAAAAGAAGGTAGTAGGTGATACCAATCCTCTCAACGACTCATACAGAGTTGAAGTTGAGGATATGGAAGGCTTCGTGGAAGTTGTTAAAAAAATAGAAAAGCTTGACGGAGTAGACACTGTGTATGAACACAGCAAAACCGCGGTTGACCTCAACAGATTCAGAAACGCGGTGTCTTACGTCAGCATCGGTATGATAGTGCTGCTGCTCATAGTTTCCTTGTTTATTATTTCAAACACGATTAAGGTTACAATGTTCAGCAGACGCCTTGAAATCAGCATTATGAAAAGCGTAGGCGCAACAAATTCGTTTATCCGCTGGCCGTTTATGGTTGAAGGTATGATAATCGGCGTTATTTCGGGCCTGCTTGCAACGGGCGCCGTGTGGGGCGTTTATGAGCTTGCCATTGCTCCGCTGTTCTCAATGGTCAGCTTTGGCGGAATACAGGACGGAATCAGTTTTATCCGTTATGCACCGTTTATAGCTCTTGTGTTCATTTTGATCGGTGTTTTGACCGGTGTTATCGGCAGCGCGACCTCAATCAGAAAATATCTTAAAGAAAGGAAGTTTGTTGAACTTGAAGACTAAATTCACGTTAAAGAAAAAACTGTTTTGTCTTGCGATTGCTTTGATTTGTGTTATTTCGTCTTTGATAATTCCTCATGCTTCCGCAAAAACTATTGAAGAGCTTAACAATGAGTATGAAAAAATCGAGCAGGAAATTCAGGAAAATCAGGAGAAGCTCGATGAAGTTCAGGACGATATAAAAACCAATGAGCAAAAGCTTAATAAACTCAACGGTCAGATTGATAAAATCAACAGTCAGATTGATATTCTTGATGAAAGCATTGATGTTCTCAACGGCGATATCGACGATTTGAAATACGATATCAACGTTACTTCAAACGATATTGATGAAATCAACACCAGAAGGCAGGAAATTCTTCTTCAGACTGCGGAGGCGCAGGCTCTTATGGAAGAAACCAAAGCCATTCTTCTTGAAAGAATCCGTATTGATTATATAACCGGCGGTGACGCAACTGCTCTTGAGTTCCTTCTTTCAAGCGATAATATTGAAACATTCTTTGTAAGAAAAGAAATTCTCAGAAGAAACAGCGAAGAGGATGCAAAGCTTGTTGAAGAACTCACTCAAAAAACAAAAGAGCTTGAGTCGCTCAACAAGGAGCTTGAAACCAAGAAAATTGAGCTTGAAGAAAAAGAGCAGTCCCTCAATTCGCAGATGACCTCGCTTGAAGACAAGCAGAAAGACCTTGAAGAAAGCAAGAATATTCAGGAAGATAAGAAGAGTGAAGTTACGGATAAGCAGAACGAAGTAAAATATCTTCTTGAAGATCTTGATAAAGACAGCGATGCCTATAAAGCTGCCATAAAACGCAAGGAAGCCGAGCGTGCAGCTCTTGAAGCCCAAATTGAAGAAGCAATTAAGGCAAACGGTTCGGAGCAGGGCGAAGAACCCGAAGAAGAATATAACAACGACGGCAAAATGCTGTGGCCCGTTCCCGGCTCAACAAGGCTTACCGCAACGTATCCTTCATACAGCGACGGCTCGCCTCACTGGGGTATTGATATTGTAAGAACCGACGTTACAACAAAAGGTTCACCCTTCCGTGCAGCTCAGGGCGGCAAGGTTATTCTTGCAAAGAACGACGGCAACTGGAACTACGGCTTCGGCAACTACTGTATCATTGACCACGGCAACGGTATACATACTCTTTATGCTCATTCGCAGAGGCTTACCGTTAGCGTGGGCGACGTAGTGCAGAAGGGTGAAACAATCGGCTATATCGGCGATACCGGTAACACAACAGGTCCTCATCTTCATTTTGAGGTGAGAATCAAAAATTCAAACGGTGAGGTAAGCCGAGTTAATCCTCTTAATTACGTTTCAAAACCATAAGTTAAAAGGCGGCTGAATGCCGCCTTTTTTTGAAAGAAAAGGAGACCGTTTATGAACAAAAAAATATCACTCGGTCTGTGCATATCGCTGATAATTATCTCGATAACCGCAACTTTTGCAACAACAATGGCGGCATCAAAGCAGATTTACAGCAAAATAATGAATAACATTTCGCAGCGTTCCCAGAATTATCAGTCCGTTGAAGAAATAAGCCAGATAGTTTCAAACTATTTCTACGGCTCCGTCAGTGACCAGAATCAGCTTAATGCATCGCTTACCGAAGGCTACGTCAACGGTTTGGGTGATTCAAACAGTATGTATCTTGATGCGGCGGAATATGCTTCATATACCGCAATGCTTGACGGCGGCGTAACGGGAGTGGGAATTGAAACGGCTTTCAACTATCAGACGGGAAAGTTTATCATAACCTACGTTTATGAAGGCTCACCTGCCGAAAAGGCAGGTCTTAAAGCTCTCGACGTCATAACGGCAATCGACAACACAACCGTGACTATGAGCAATTACGCATCTCTCAGGAATCTGCTTTACGGCAGTATGCTTTCATCCGTCAACGTTGAGTATGAGAGAGACGGCGAAACAAAAGTTGCCGAAACGATGCTCGGCTTCTCTATTCCAAGCGTAAAAAGCAATCTTTACGGCAATGTAGGTTATATCAAAATCAGCGGATTTTATAAAAACACCGCCTCGGAATTCAAGGCGGCGGCAGAGAAACTTATTGAAAACGGTGCGGAAAGCTTTGTTTTTGACGTGAGAAACGTTTCAAGCGGTACTGTTGATTATGCGGCGCAGGTGATTGACGTTATCGTGCCTGCAATTTCAAAAAACATTGCTGTTGCAAAGGATAAAAACGGCGAAGTATATAAGAATAAAATATATACAGCTGAAAACAGCAACATCACTCTGCCTTTTGCCGTTCTTATAAATAACGGTACAAGCGGTCCTGCCGAGCTTTTTGCCTGCGATATGAGAGATATCAGTCAGGCACAGCTTATCGGAACAAAAACTGCGGGCGTAGGCACAATGCAGGAGCTTTTCACCCTCAGCGACGGCGGTGCAGTGCTTCTTACCGTTGCTCTTATTGAGCCTAACGGAGGCGAAGCGGCGGTTTATAACAGTGTGGGAATCGAACCCACAGTTGAGGTTACTCTCAATTCAAACAGCTATAATCTTGAACTTCTCACAACAGAGCAGGATAATCAGCTTTCAACAGCGCTTAATATGATGGCATCCTAAAATTTTCGGCGAAGTTCAACTGCTTTCCCGAGAATTGTTACGGGAAGCTCGTCGATTTCTTTATATGAATACAGCATAGGTTCAAATGCAGGATTTTCAGGCACAAGCAAAAGGCTTGTGCCTTTTTTTATTATTCTTTTAACAGATACGTCGTTCTGACCTATGACAACGGCGGCAATATCACCGCTTCTGACTTCGCTTCTGCGGCTGATGATAACGGTATCGTCAAGCTGAAGGGTGGGGTACATACTGCCGTCGTTTACCGTAAGGGCAAAAAAATCAACCCTGCCTAATTTTTCTTCGGCAGTTTCGGCATTTATATGTTCAAACCCCGGAATAAGGTTTTCGTCCTTGGGTTTTTCAAGACCGAGAAGAACTTCAACGGAAACCCCGAAAACCTGAGCGAGCAAAGTGAGGCTGTTTCTGTCGGGAACCGTTCTGCCGTTTTCCCATTGGCTGACGGCGGTCTGATGAACGCAGCAAAGCTCTGCAAGTTTGCTCTGGGATATCTTTTTTTCTGTTCTCAGTTTCTTTATTATGTTCATTTTCATCTCTCCTGTACTTGCTGATTTAATTATTAGTAAAACTATTATAAATGTCAAGGGAAAATTGCAAAATTTTTAAAAATATCTTGACAACCAAACAAATGTTCACTATAATCAATAGTGTAACTATTAATTTTGGGAGGTTCAAATGAATAAAACAGAAACAAAAAACGACGTGAAAGTAGCATTTCCGAGCAGAGAGGAGATGAAAACGGCACAGCTTATCTGTTGCGGCAGATGTTGCACTCAATGCGAAACGCCTGCGGAATATGCGTGGCGCAAGAGGGAGGTTGATATGGCGAATCTTCTTGAGCTGGCAATTAAAAATGAACTGACCGAAACCGAGCGCGAAGCCGTGAGGCTTTATTGGTACGAATCGGAGACGGTAACTTCAATCGCAGATAAAAAGGGCATAAATCCGTCTGCGGTCAACAGAACGCTCAGCCGTGCGAAGGAAAAGCTCGAAAACGTTCTCAAATATGCCGTGCTGTATCAGAACGAACTTTATAACGAGGATGCTGTTCCGGTTATTCTCGGAAGGGCAAGAGTAATAGCGGCGGCGAAAATGACGGTCGGTGTCACGACTGGCGAGAGAATCTCAAAGTTACGCCAAAGCCAGAATCTGACAAGGGAGAGGCTTGCATCTGCGTTGGGTATGGGCATTAAAAGGCTTGAGAATCTTGAAAACAACGTAATGCCCGACGGCAACGAGCTTTTATCGTTGAGCGTTTTCTTTAACGTAAGCTCGGATTATATTCTGAAAGGAGAATCGGATGAACAATAACAAAACTCTCAGGCAACTCGGCAAAGAATATGAAGAGGCGGCAGCGCAGGTAAAAAGAAGGATAGAAAAAAAGAGAGCTGAACTCAGAGGTCTTAAGGACAGCGTTTGTTCAAACGAAGCATATGAGCTTAAGAGGGAGTTACAGCTTCTTTATGCGGAATGCAGAGAAGCGAGCGATATTGCGGAATATCTGAAAAAATACTATGAGCCGCATTGCGGAAAACGTGAGCTTTTCAGTTATAAATAAAATTAGCTTGACAAATACATATAATTTATATATAATATTATCTGCTTCATAACGAGGCGGAAAAAGGACGTTTAGCTCAGCTGGTAGAGCAT
>JAZSBC010000156.1:0-5269 GCA_045602245.1 Acutalibacteraceae bacterium
TATAATCATCAGAATAAAAAATTATATTCCAATTATCAGTATTATGTGTGTAATATTTATCAGGAAGTTTTATATTTTTAGCTTTTTCATATTCATATTTCGGAAGTTTCCATTCGGCAATAATTTCAAAACTTTGGTCAAGAGTTCTACTGAAACTGTAAAAATATTTTACTGTGTTTTTATCAGCGGTTTCGGGTATTTCTTGAGGAAACACATCAAAAATTTCATCTGAATATTTTTCTTCTACATAGTTGTCAAGCTTCAAATAATTTTTAGGATTATCAGTTCCTGAATGGGCTGCAAAAAAAGAAAAAAACGATGTCAATGATACTAATATAGAAAAAGGAATAAAAACAAAAGGAATTATTACGGAATTAATATATCTGACGGATTTTTTTGTGCTTGAATAATATTGACCAACATTTATCCTTAAAAGAAAAAATGCCATAACAAGCAAAAATATATATCCTAAACAAATGATAACGGGGGGAAACATTGAAGAAAATGTCGTGAATCTGAATTGATCGTTCAAAACAATTACATACGCAATAAATCCTACAATTGTTTGAAGAATTCCCAATATACCCAAAGAACAGAACAATCCTCTGATTGTTCTTTCAAGCGCAGATAATTTCATATCCTCCTTCGGCACTTGTTTGCTTTCAACCGTTTTCGAGAGCGATTCACAGATTGATTTCATTGATATTCCTTTTTCTGCAGGAATATTTTTAAGCTTTTCTATTATCTCTGTTTCATGACTGATGTTGTTTTCTGTTTCTTCAATAAATCGTTCAACAACGTGTTTTGCCTTTTCATCGCTTTCGATTATGTCTTTTATATCGGCTATAGAAAATCCTGCTTTGCGAAGAAGAGCAATATTGCTCAGTCTTTCAACATCGTCATCTGAAAAATCAATGCTCTTTCTTCCGCTGTAGGATTCATCTATGCTCGGCGCAACAAGTCCGTTATCAATATAAAGTCTTATAGCTTTATCGGTCAATTCTGTTTTCTTGATTACTTCTTTAATTTTCATAAATTGACCTCCTTTCAGCCTGATTTTAAACTTTTACCCAAGGGAAATGTCAAGAGAAAAAATGATTTTAGTAAATTATATAATAAATTATCTGAAACTTCAATCGTTACTGCTTGATTATTGCATCAGTTATGATATAATAAACATAATTTATATAAAGGCAGGAATGTTCAATGGATAAATACGCAAGATTCAGATATCAGCCCTGTATTCCTCTCGGTGACGACGGCAGATGCTGTACCGCATCAAAAAAACACGCTCAGCTTTCAAGAAAAGCTGCAACAGAAGGTATGGTGCTTCTTAAAAATGAAAACAATGCTTTGCCCCTTAAAAAAGGCGAAAAAGTTGCACTTTTCGGCAAGGCAACTATTGAATACATAAAAGGCGGCGGCGGAAGCGGCGACGTTCATACCAAATATATCCGCAACATCTTTGACGGCTTCAAAGAAAAAGAATCCGAAGGCAAAGTATCGGTTTATATGCCTCTTGTTGATTTTTATAAAGAATACGTTGAAAAAGAAAGCGTTCATATTCCCACTCAGGAGCAGATTAATGCAACCTGGGATATCGTTAACGCTATGGAATTCTGCACCAAGCGTGACGATATGACTTATGACACTTTTGCAAGTATGCACGTCAAAGAGCCGGCAGTACCCGAAAATCTCATCAAATCCGCATCTGAATGGGCAAAAACCGCTGTTATTACTCTCAGCCGTTTCTCTGCAGAAGGTGTTGACCGCAGACCTCAGGGCGGCGACTATTATCTCTCCGATATTGAAAAAGAACTTATTAATAAGTGTGCAAAACTTTTTAATAAAGTTATAATCGTTATCAATTCAGGCGCAACAATCGACTGCGAATATTTTGCAGAAAGAGACGATGTTCAGGGCGTTCTTTTCTCGTGGCAGGGCGGTATGGAAGGCGGACTCGCCATTTCCGATATTCTTTGCGGCGACGTTAACCCCTCGGGTAAAATGACAGATACAATCGCAAAATCCTATGATTGCTACCCCTGTAAAGACGAATTCTGGGAGAGTTTTCAGTATATTGATTATTCCGATGATATCTATGTAGGCTACCGTTATTTTGAAACAATGGCAAAAGACGCCGTCCGTTATCCGTTCGGTTTCGGTCTTTCATATACAAGCTTTGATATAAGCGGCAAAGTATGCTGTGAAAGTGACGGTAAAATCGTTGCTGTTGCAACTGTTAAAAACACAGGAAAGGTTGCAGGCAGAGAAGTTCTTCAGCTTTATTATTCCGCACCTCAGGGTAAACTCGGCAAGCCTTCAAGAGAGCTTGCGGCTTATAAAAAAACAAAGCTTCTTGCTCCCAATGAGAGCGAAACCGTTGTTGTCTGCTTTGATATTAAGGATATGGCGAGCTTTGATGACCTCGGCAAAATCGCAAAATCTGCTTATGTGCTCGAAAAGGGCAGCTATGAATTTTATCTCGGCACATCAATCAGAGATACCGTTAAGCTCGATTATGAATATATCGTTTCGGAAGATACGGTTGTTGAACAGCTTAAGAATTGGTGTAAACCCTTCAAACTTGCAAAACGTATGCTTGCAGACGGTAGTTTTGAAGCTCTTCCTCAGGGTGAAGAAGAATATTTCTACGCACCTAACGAGCCTTCAGGCGTAAAAGCACCCGATGAAACCGTCAAGTTTGATGCAGTCGGTGAAACAATTTCTCTTGACGAATTTGTTGCTCAGTTTACAGTTGAAGAATTGATGGATTTTGTCGGCGGTCAAGCACCTACGGGTGTAGCCAATACGGGTTGTTTCGGCGGCCTTGAAAGACTTGATATTCCGCCCGTACCCACCGCAGACGGTCCTGCAGGCTTGCGTCTTGAACCCAAAACGGGTATTCCGACCACAGCATGGCCTTGCGCAACTCTTCTTGCCTGCTCATGGGATACCGATCTCATTTATGAAGTCGGTGCAGCTGCAGGCAAAGAAATAAGAGAAAACAATATCGGTATCTGGCTTGCACCTGCACTCAATATTCACAGAGACCCTCTCTGCGGACGAAATTTCGAGTATTATTCGGAAGACCCCGTTGTGTCGGGCAAAAGTGCAGCAGCGCTTACAAGAGGCGTTCAGGCTTCAAAAACCGCAGTTTCAATAAAGCATTTTGCCTGCAACAACAAAGAAGCCAACAGATATGATATTGATGCACGAATTTCAGAAAGAGCGCTTCGTGAAATCTATCTCAAGGGCTTTGAAATTGTCGTTAAGGAATCCGACCCGTGGACGGTTATGACGTCATATAACCGCATTAATGGTCAACATACCTCTGAAAGCTATGAGTTGATTATGGGTATTCTCCGCGGCGAATGGGGCTTCAAAGGTATGGTTGAAACAGACTGGGGTGTTAAGAATGACCCCGTGAAGGAAGTTAAGGCAGGCAATGATATGAAAATGCCCGTCGGCTATCCCGAAGATCTCAAAGCGGCTTATGACAAGGGCGAACTCACAAGAGCAGACCTTGAAGTTTGCGTAAAGCGTATACTTGAAATGACAATGAGATTTGCATAAAGAAAAAGACCTCTGCGAAGAGGTCTTTTTTATATCAAAAAATTATCAACCGTTAAGAATCGGGAATCCTTTTTCATCCCACAAAACTTTTCTCTTTCTTGCGCTTCGGCAAGGATCATAAAGCGGGTCGTGATTTGCAAATCCGCATTCACCTTTGAAGCATTTTTCATCTCTTGAATGATAAACAAAAACCCAATCGCCGTTTTCGTCTTTTACAAATGAATTATGACCCGGACCATATTCTTCTTCAAGGTCAGCAGACGTGAGCAGGGGAGTATCAAGCTTTGTCCAGTTAGTAATATCTGTCAAATCCGATTTTTTATCGGCATACATAAGACCGATGCAGTATTCGGGACCCGTTGCAGATGCCGAAAAAGCAAGATATATTTTTCCGTTATGAATCATTGCGGCAGGTCCTTCATTAACTGGGATATTGACTCTTTCCCAATCGTATTCAGGTTTCGTAAGCATAACAGCAGGGCAGGTTGTTTTCCACGGCTCGTCAGGATTAATTGTTGCGAGGTAAACGTTTGAATTGCCGCCGTTCTGCGCCCAGGCAACGTAATGCTTACCGTTGCATTCAAAATATGTCATATCAAGCGAAAAGCCGTTGAATGAAAAATCGTCACAGCCGATAAACTTGCCTTTATCAATCCATTCGTCGTTATACGGGTTATCGCCGTTACACATTATTATATGGCAATCAATATCCCAAACGTTATTTGCGCTTCCGCTTGCCGCAAAAAGAACATACCATTTGCCGCCGATTTTGTGAATTTCAGGCGCCCATATGAATCTGAAAGAAGAATCAGAATTTTTTTCGTGCCAGATAACTTTTTCTTCGGCATCCGCCAATCCGTCAATAGTTTTTGCTCTGCGAAGAATTATTCTGTCATATCCTTCTGTGTCATCTTTGCCGTACATAGGATATGATGCGGTAAAATAATAATATCCATCGTTTCCTTTTATTACAAAAGGATCAGCTCTGTCTTTAATAAATATATCTGTTTTAATTCTCATATTAATCTCCGAAGTATAAATTTCCTTAATCGGATTATAATAACAGTTTATCATAATAATATATAATATTCAATATAATATATGTTTGTATCAGGATGCAGGGTCGTCAGCAAAAAGCTGAATTTTGGGTATAAGTGTGGGTGTTTTTGAATTGAGTATCTATCTCAACTCTCCTTTCCGAGGATCTACCTCTTTTGATATACAAAAAGCCACCCTCAGGGCGGCTGATTGGCTGAATATATTGGTTATTAATGGGTATAAAAAATGCCGAAACCAATGCGCTAAGCATCAATTTCGGCTGTTTTTGGTTGTTATATTGTGAAAAAACTCAAAATTAGGGTTATAAAATCATATTTGGATATAAGAAAAGCACCTTACAAAACGCAAGGTGCTTAACTTTCTAACAATTCAGGATGGTCGAGCAGGTAATCTTTAACAATTTTAATATCTGCTTTTATAAGTTTTAAATCTTCAAATGTAAACAAATCATCGTATTCGCCTGTTTCAAAATCTGTAATGTCATGATTTACACCAAACGCCAAATCTTTTTCTACTTCCCCCTTATCAATTTGAAACAACATACCAACAATCATTGCTACAAATTTTTCCATTCCGTTTTGTTCCATATCATATTCAAAATCAAGAAGGAAAGCGTTTACACTTTTTATAGCAT
>JAZSBC010000157.1:0-25050 GCA_045602245.1 Acutalibacteraceae bacterium
TCAAATGCAACAGTCCGGTGGACTGTTGCTTGCCGCCGGTCTCGACGGCGGCAACACCTTAGTTGTCGCCCATTCCCGGGCGACAACGCAAACAAATCTGGCCGGTACCTCCAGAAAAAAGCACATCTGCAACGCAGATGTGCTTTTTTCAACGAAATTCGCCTGCGGCGAGTGAAATTTGGCTTCACCAAGTGAAATAGCTTCGCTGTGAAATATTTGCTTCGCAAATGTTAAGTGCGAATTTTATTTCACTTTCTGCGACAGCAGAAAATTTCATTATCCGCAGGCTTATTTCATATTTTTTGCAGGTGGACTCGAAAGCAGATAAACTTACTTTTTTAAAAACGAGAAAAATCAATAATGTTGCACACTCTGTTGATTTATGCTATAATCCAATGGATTGATATTTAAAACACGGAGGAGTAACGGTATGTCAAAAACTTGTTATTTTTGCGGTAAAAAGTTAAGCTTTCTGAATGTTTCATATGTTAATGAAGAGGATGTTTGTGACAGCTGCAGCCAAGCATATAATTTAATAAATGTTTCTACATCGGCAGAAGAGTTGCGCGAAAAAGGTGCGGCTATGATTTCTCGAATACAAAATAATCCCGAGGCGGTTAAACTTATTGAAGAAAAAGTCAATAGATTATCAAAAGCATTTGCTATGGCAGAAGAGACTGAACGCAAGCGCCTGGAAGAAGAACGGTTGCAAAACGAAAGCATACGCAATGAAGAAAATATGCGCCTTGAGAGAGAAAAAGAACTTAACCGAATTAAAGAAGAAAGTGCTGATAAATTTTTGAACGAAAACGGTTACGAAGGTTATTATGAATATAAAATATTGAATGTTCTTGATGAAAAAAGCGGAAGCGTAAACGTTAAAGAACTTTATGAGCAATTAAACACATTCGGCAGACAGGGTTGGCGGCTGAAGTGTGCATTCACTAACGAACTCGGCAAAAACGCATCCTCTATCGGTATTGCGGGCGTTTCTCTCGGAACGAACTCCACGCAAGACCAAAGTATACTTATTCTTGAGCGTTTTATTAAATTCAAATCATAAATTCAAACAAAAACGGCTTGCAGATGCAAGCCGTTTTGTTCTTTAATATCTGTTCCTTACTCTTTCGGCAAAGGTGAGAAGGTTTTCGATTTTGAGAACCGTGCCGTCATCAAGCACTGCCTTGCCGCTGAGTCTGCCGAAAACCTGATGCTGAACCTGACTTATAAAGAGTGCATTCAAATTTGACGCATTATCGTAAACAGGGAAAAAGTCCATATCAAATCTTCCGTCGGAGCTTATGATTTTCCACGGCTGAAGAATGTTGTTTTCGGGGATTTCGAAGCGGATACGGTCTATTTTGTGGCATTTTCCGTCATAGAAAATCATATTTTCGCTTGCGGCAAGTGTATTGCCGAAGCCGTAGCCGATGTTGTAGCCGAAGCGTTTGCCGTTTACGTAGCCGTTGCCCGATGCCCAATACCATGTGTTGTCATAAGTCCATACGCCGCGTCCCCAGTCAAGAGTGCCGAAATCTTTATCGGGCGAGAAGGTGTGAAGTTTGCCGTCAAGTTTTACATAGCCTTCTGCAGGCATACAGTTGATTTTCTGGTTATAATAGAATGCGGTTTTGTCTTCTTCCCACGGGGTAGCGATAACCATTGTATCGTCTGATTTATCCTGATAAAGAAAAATATCAAAATCGAGCTTTTCGTTGAGCATACTCTTTTTGAAATGACCCGTGATTCTTCTGCCTCCGTTTTCGTGGATGACAGAGATGCTGCTGAATTTTTTGTTGATATAAATATCGCCCTTTGAGCTGTCCGTGGGCAAAAACAGACCGCCCATCGGCAGAAGGATAGGAGTGATAAACTTCTGTCGGCAGCTTTCGTTGAAATCAATAAACGTTGAGTTTGCAAGCCCCATATAACGGTTATCGGCAATGGTTGTTGAAAAAGCGTAGCCGTTGTTATCAACGATTATGTAATAGTCCCATTCTTTGACGCGCATTTTGTGAGCCTTTATATCAAAAGGGCTGTATTCCATAATCAGTTTGTTTGCCCAGCCCGGTTCAATCAGTGCGCCGTCTTCGCCGAGCAGCTTATGTGGAAATTCAATTTTGTGGTCCATTAAATCCGTCCTGTCAGTAAAAAATTATTCTGTTATTATGATATACTCGAAACTGTTAATTTACAAGACGGATAATGTTAATTATTTATTAATTTTTGTCGAATGTTGCAGAGTATACTTCTTGTTGCGCTTGATTATTTGATAATAATATGTTATATTTTATATATTATTCTTTTTGAAGAGATGATTTAATTGAAAATTTCGGAATTGCTTAAGAAAGATACGCTGATGCTTTCGTTTGAAGTGTTTCCGCCCAAAACCGAGGCAAGCTTTGAAACGGTGAAAAATGCCGCGATGGAGATTGCGAAGCTCAACCCTTCTTTTATGAGTGTTACATACGGTGCAGGCGGGGGTACAAGCAAATATACCCTTGATATTGCAAAAAATATAAAAGAGCTTCACGGCGTGCCTACCGTTGCTCATCTGACCTGCGTTTCTTCAACAAGAGAAACTGTCAGAGAGAGAATTGCTGATATCAAAGCGGCGGGAATAGAAAATATTATGGCTCTCAGAGGGGATATTCCCAAAGAGCTTGAAAATGCGGACAGAAGCGGTTGGGATTACCGCCACGCTTCTCAGCTTGTTTATGAGCTTAAAGAAGCAGACCCGTCGTTTTGCATCGGCGGTGCGTGTTATCCCGAAATTCATCCCGAGAGTGCAGACAGCAGGGATGATATAAAGTATCTTAAAGAAAAAGTTGATGCAGGCTGTGATTTTTTAACAACGCAGATGTTTTTTGATAACAACCTGCTTTACCGTTTCCTTTATAAAATCCGCGAGGCAGGCATAACAGTGCCGGTTATTCCCGGAATTATGCCCATCACAAACGTTAATCAGGTTGACAGAGCAATAAAACTCTCAAGCTCCCACGTGCCTCAGCGCTTCAAAAGTCTTGTTGATAAATTCGGTTCTGATCCCGAGGCAATGAAGCAGGCGGGCATTGCCTATGCGACGGATCAGATAATAGATTTATATGCAAACGGCATTAACAACGTTCACGTTTATTCGATGAATAAGCCCGACGTTGCAATGAAAATTCAGAGCAATCTTTCAGCGATGCTCGGCAAATAAACGGAAGGAGAAAAGATTATGAAAAAGTTTATTTCGGTTATGCTTTGCTTTACGTTGCTGTTTTCGGTTTGCTCGTCGAGTGTACACGCAAACGGCGATTCAGCTGATTTTGAGGTAACGGTAAGCGACAGCCTTGACAGTATCAATGCCGACGTGCCCGTCGTTTTTGTTAACGGTATGCAGGGCGAATTCTACAAAGGTCTTTCGACCGAAACGGAGGAAGACGACGTCAGAATCTGGGGACCCGATACAGACGTTATTCTTGAAGCGGTTAAAAAATATGCGTTCAGCCTCACTTTCAATCTTCTTATCGGCAATTATGATAAGGTGACCGAGATTGCAGGCGATACGGCAGATACGATTTTCGGCGATTTTGTATGCGATAAAAACGGCAAGCCCAATCCGGATACAGGCAAAAAAGATAAGAGCAACTACACTCTTCAGAGCGAAAACGGCTATGACAATTCATACGGCTTCGTTTATGACTGGCGCCTTGATATGGTAACGATTGCAGGTCAGCTTGACGAATATGTAAACGATATTATGGAGCTTACCGGCTCGGATAAGGTTGCGTTTGTTGCGATGAGTATGGGTAACGCCGTTATGACAACCTATCTCTATGAGTATTATTACACAGCAGAGGATTATGAAGAGAGAAACCACATTGACTCGGTTGTGTTCCTTGCAGGCGCAATGAACGGTGTTGCAACCTGCGAAGACCCGTTTTCGGGCAATATGGGCGTTGACAGCACCTCAATTCTCCGTATGATGTCAGAGCTTATGCGTGATAATGACGACACAAAGGTAATATATACTTTTGTTGAAATTCTTTATTCACTCGGTATGCTTGACCCCATTACTGATTACGTGAACAATCTCAACGGCCATCTTACAGAAAACGGTCTTAACGATGCCGTTCTCACAAACATTGCTCAGATTCCCGGTTTCCTTGCTCTTATGAGCCTTGAACGCTATGAAGAAGCAAGAGCATTCCTTTTCGATACTCCCGAAAAGCAGGCTGAATATGCTGAAATCATAAGAATGAGCGATTATTATCACTATAACGTTCAGAAAAACAGCGTTGAAATGATTCAGTCGCTTATGGATGACGGAATCAACGTTGCCGTTATTGCGGAATACGGTTGCACGATTATTCCCATTACCTCCGATAACGACAGAATGAGCGACGGCACAATTTTAACCGCAAGCGAAAGCTTCGGCGCAACGTGTGCGGAAGTTGACGGTACACTCGGTGAAAACTACGTTCAGGCAGAGGCTTGCGAATGCGGAAAGAGCCATATTTCAGCCGATAATCAGATTGACGCCTCAACCTGCGCATTCCCCGACGTAACCTGGTTCTGCAAAAATCTCCGCCACAGTGAAGAAGGCAAGTACGTTGCTGACCTTATTGACGTTATTATTTACACGGATGAGCAGGTGACCGTCTGGGATTACAGCCAATATCCGCAGTATCTTATTAATCTTGACGATAACTGCCTTGTTCCTCTTACAACCGAAAACGCAGGTGAAATTCTTCCTTATGAAGAAACAACCGTGTTCAGCGAAATAAAAAAGAAGTTCAGTTTTAATAAATAACTCAAAACCCTCGGATTTTAGCTTGATTCGAGGGTTACATTTTTGCGCTTTTGTCACAGTTGATTAATTTTTTTCTAAAATTTTTTGATTTTGTTGCATACGGTATCTGTATATAGTATAATAAGCCGAAAAATTTATTATATATGGAGAGATGTCAGTATATGTCAATGATTTTAAGTTTTCTCACAGGTGCTTACAGAACGGTTATGGCGATAGTTGCCATAATTCCTATACTTCTTACCGTGTGGATTCCCGATATGCCGGGAACGGAAATTATCCCTAATCCCGATGCAACAAATCCCCATATCAACGAATACCGTGATACCGATGTTTCTGCTCACCGTTCAGGCGCAGGAATCGTTCCGGAAAACACGATGATGGCGTTTGAATACGTGCTGAATAATCAGGATAAACTCGGCGTTGATACTTTTGAGTTTGACGTTCAGATTACTGCAGACGGCGAGCTTATTCTTCTTCATAACCTTACTTATGACGAAACAACAAACGCAAAGGAAGAATTCGGCAAGTCAAATAACTACGCTTCATCGCTTACTTTCGAAGAAGCAAGAAGGCTCAACTTCGGCGAAAATTTCTGCGATGAAAACGGCAACTATCCTTACAGAGGCTTAAGAGGTGATGATATTCCCGATAACCTCAGGGTTGTTAAGTGCGAAGACGTTATCGAATATATCGAAAGCAACAGCAACGGGGAATATAAATATATAATCGAAATCAAAAGTCTTTTTGAAAACGGAAAGCGCGCTGCAGACAAGCTTTATGAAATTCTCAACGAATATAATCTTAAAGAAAGAGCTATCTGGGCAACCTCAAAGCCCGACGTTGCTCATTATATGAAAACAACTTATCCCGATATGTACCGCTCGGCAGATACAATCGAAGTTTTGCTGTTTTATATTTACTGCCGTATGGATTGGGATCTCAACGAGCTTAACCCAAGCTACGTTGCACTGCAGATTCCTTACGGAAAAGATACGAATTTCTCGATTTGCAATTTCGGTACGAAAGCCATAACAAACTATGCTCATAAATATAACATCGCCGCACAGTACTGGACAATAAACACTCCCGAAGATGCAAAGTATCTTATTGAAAACGGTGCAGACTGCATAATGTCCGATTATCCGCAGATGGTGTTTGACACCGTTCAGGAGGTAACAAACTGAATAAAAAAGATTCTTCGCCTCATATGAAGCGAAGAATTTTTTTATCTGTTTAAAACGTATATCGCAAGATTAAGATAGCCTGCGAAAGTTACCCAGAGCAGATAGGGTATCTGAAGCAGACCCGCAACGGGGCTTATGCGATAGTATTTTATTATTGTTATCAGAATGGTAACCCAAAGAATCAGAAGCCATACAAATGCAAACAGGAATGCCTGCATATTGAAGAAGATGATGCTCCAGAAAAAATTGAGAAACAGACTGAAAGCATAAACAAACAGAGCGCTGCTTACTTCCTTGGGCATATTTTCTTTTTCGCTGTAAATCACAGCTGCGCTTATGCCCATAAGCGTATAGAGAATTGTCCACACAATCGGGAAAAGGATTGACGGCGGCGCAAGCGGGGGAGGGGTAACGGTTGAATATAAATCCATATTGCCTGCCGTCAGCAAAGCTGATAATCCGCCGACCGCCAGTGCAGCCGCAACCGAAATAATATACGGCTTGATTTTGTTCCACATATCTTTCACCTCATGAAAGTATATGTTCCGTGAGGCTTGGTTTATGACTCACAGCCTCACTTTATCTGCGTTCAAAGCCTCCCTTTGATAAGGGAGGCTTTCTTTATGTTGTTTGTTCAGCGCAGAGAGATTTTATCGCGTCAAGGCAGCCGTAGTTTTCTGCCTGAGTAACGGTTTTAACGGCGTCAAGATACGGCTTTGCGGCTCTGCGGTAATTTGAATATTCTTTTGTTGCCGCTTTGATTTGTTTCTGAACTTCTGCTTTTTCTTTTCTGCGTTTTTCAATTTTTTCTCTGATATAGGGAAGCTTATCGTTTCTGCCGCTTTCTTTGGCTTCTTTCATTTTTCTTGAAAGCTCAAGAAGCTTTGTTTCAATGCGGTTTTCCTTATCACAGAGTCTGTCGAGAGCCGAAACGTCATATTCTCTTATGCCGTTCGGGTAATACTTATCTGCGGTTTTTCTTGCGTCGGTGATATCGCGTGCAAGGTTGACCGCCGCCCTGCGGAGCTGTTTTTCTTCCGCAGTGTTTTCGGGCATATTTTTTATATCAGCCATTGTCGGAAGCTCTGCATTCAGGAAACCGCCGAGACCTGCCGAATAGATTGTTTTTGCATATTCAAGGTTTGCTCTGCCTTCGGGAGTGCTGAATTTGTTGAGTTCGTCAAAAACAAACTGCGCAATTTCGATTTGCTCGTTTTCCGCTTTGGCAAGCTCAAACGCATCTTTCTGAAGGTGCTTTTTCGCGTATTTAAGGTCAACGGGCGATTTGCCGATATATTCTTCCGCTTCCCCGATTATTTCGCAGCCTTCCGCAAGAAGTTCGTCTGAAAGAGTTCTGTTGCCGTAGTCTTCAAACATTGCTCTGATTTTGAGAACTCTTACAACGGATTTCTGCTTTGTTTCGGTCAAATCATAGAAGAAGAAAGGAATAACGTTCATTATTGCGCCTATAACCGAAGCTATAACAAGAACCGAGGTTATGCTTGAAAAATATGCAGGGTCGTTGAGCACCTCGTAAACGTTGCTTACGTCATAGCCGAGGCTTTGCGCGGTTTCTGCATTAAGACCTACTTTTTTGTAAATAGCGGGAATTACAAAGCTCGTGCCCATGGTTATAACGCTGCCTATAAGACCGACCGCCGCAAACATACCGTCAATTCTTTCACCCGATACATATTGCTGATAGTCTCTTATATCGGCGTTGATGCTCGGACCCATAAGATGACCCAGAGCCGTTACAAACGAGTTAAAGAATGTAACAACAAGCAAAAGCCATATAATATGCGGAGCGGAAGAATTCCTGACTATGGGGAGCATCAGCAGAATCAGAACAATGCTGAATAAGTTTGTATAAACAAGAATTTTCTTTTTGCCGATTTTTCTTATGAAATAGGGTGCAACAACGTTTGGCCAGAATGATGCGTTATCCTTGATGGTGTTGATTATTGTATACTGAAGCGGTGAGCATACTTTTTGGTATGTATACATCCATTCCATAATTTTGTTTGAGCTGTTTTCGAGGAATCCCATCCAGCCTGCAAGCGAAATTACCCAGAAATATTTGTTTTTTGCAACCTCTCTGAGTGCATCGGTGAAGCGGATTTTTGCATAGTGAGACTTCGCCTGAACGATTCTTTCCTCGGTGTTTTTATAAACAATGAGCGAAATGAGGAAGCCGATAAAGATCAGAGGGGGATAAAGAATCCTGTAAATTCTGAGGTCATAAAGCTCTCTTTCGCCGGTTATCATCTGCGCAAAAAGCGGCAGAATAATTCCCACTATTGACGGCGAAAGGTTTTCAACAATGCTTCTTATCGAGAGTGCGTCGGAGCGTTCAATGCTGTTCGGTGAAAGCACGTTGATAAGGCTGTCATATGAATCGCAATAGAAATTATAGAAAAACTGAAAGCCTATGTTGAATAAAAGCACGGTAATGCATTTCATCATAAGGCTCATATGCTCATAAGGCATAAGAGTGAACGCTATGCCGAGAACGGTTGTGGGTATGCCCATAGTTATCAGATACGGGCGGTATTTGCCCTTCATACTGCGTGTGTTGTCTATCATTCTTGCACGCAGTGCAGTGAGAGGAAAGCCCGAAAGAATGCTGATAACGTGGATTATTGAAAGCGGAATGGGGTCAATGCCTATGGTGTTGCCGATAAGCGAGTTTCCCGTGGAGAGAATCATCTGCGAAACGCAGTAAGTGATTGCTCTTACACCTATTCCGCCGCCCGAGAGAGAGGCGATTTCCTTGAACGTCATATATCTGCCTTCAGGCGGAGTTTTCCAATGATTTTTGAAGTTCCTTCCGACGGAAACGACGGTGTTTTTAAATTTGCCCATAGTTCACCTCTTAAAAAACAATGGTTGTTACCGAGGACGGGGTGATTTTTATATCTGAATTTTTCTCTGCAGAATACTCTGCAAGGCTGCGGTTTTCGTCCGTAACGGCAACAAGCGAATTTTCAGGAAGGGTATATGATTTTTCTTTTGCCGTCGGATTTATGATAATCAGAACGGTTTTGCCGTCTTTTTCAAATCCGAGAGTCATAATATCAGCATCGTCTGAATTTGTTTCAAATCTCACAGCGCCAAATGGGATATACTTTGAAAAATTGCCCGTTACGTAGTATCTTTTTGTTGTTTCATACGTTTTCTTATCTATATCAATATATATAAGACCGTCGCAGTAATCGTAGCGTGAGCAGGAAATCCAATGCTGCCACGAGGTGACGTTGAGAATCGAAATATCCTCGTAAATAACCTTTGCGGTTTCAAGTGCGGAATCCATATTCGGATTTTTGCCGCCCTGCATATGGCACCATTCGCTCATTTTAACGGGTATATCGGGGTAACGTTTGTCCATCCATTTGCGGAATCTTCGCAGATATGCGGGCCTGTTGTTGGTGAACGGCACGGGAGAATGGAGAAAATACGAATGCACGTCAACGCTGTCAACAACCTCCCTGACCTCGGGATAACGCAGAAGCTCACGGGTGTATGATTTGTTAAACCAGCGTATGTCACCGTTTTCAACGCCCGAAAGCTTAACGCCGCTGAGCGACTTGCGTTTAATCATTTCTTTTGCAACGCATCTCATAACCCTGCCTGCCTGCCACGGCTTGTAGTGGCAGCCCTCCTGACCGCCCGTCCATTTCCACAAGGGTTCGTTGACGGGTGACAGATATTTAACCGGCAGCCCTTCTTCAACAAAATGCTCGGCAACGTCAAGGCAGTATTTGGCAAAAGGAAGATAGTTTTCTTTGCTCAGGTTAGTGCGGAAAGCCTTGTTTTCATCAAGATGAGCCATACCGTTTTTAGTCAGGCGCTCAATGGGGGAGTTGACAAAAAGAACGATTTCGTCTGCACCGTCTTTTACCGCCTGCTTCATCATATAAACCGCGTTGGCATCTTTGCTGAAATCATATTTGCCTTCACTTGTTTCAAAACATTCCGCTCTGCGGTCAAAATCGGGATAATTTCCCTTGCCCGATTCAGCCGAGCCGCCGCCTATATTGTATCTGTAGGTGCGAAGACCTATGCCTTCGGTCTTTGAGTGGAGAAGCTGAGAAATTCTGTCGCGTACAGCCATACCGCTTTCAGGGTCGATATTATCCCAACCGCCAACAAGCTGAGCCCACCATGCGCCGCTTGCACCGAAGCCCTCAAATATCTGATGTTTTTTGTTTTTGTCAATATTTATCTTCATTTTTAATTCCCCTGTATTAAGAAAAAACCGCTTCCCAACCATAACAATCGGGAAGCGGTCAGATCCAAGTTTTAATTATTCAGCCTTGGGAGCTTCTACGGGGCAAGCGTCTGCACAAGCGCCGCATTCGATGCAAGCATCAGCATCGATAACATACTTGCCGTCGCCTTCTGAGATAGCTTCAACGGGGCATTCTGCTGCACATGCGCCGCAGCTGATGCAATCATCATTGATAATGTATGCCATTGTAATCTTCCTCCTTAACAGTTTTTCAAGTACATTGTAACACATTATTTTAAAAATGCAAGAGGTTTTTTATGCAAATTATCCTTCAATATCCTTCAAAGCTTCAATTTCTTCTTTTGCAACTCTGATTTTTGCATCCTTGACAAGCTTAACTTCTTTTCTGTCAAAAACTTTGGGCTGTGCATCGGGGTTATCGTGAAGCTGAACCTTGAGTTTGCCCGTAAGAAGGCTGAAGTCAACAACCGTGCCGGCGCCGTCGCTTGTTTCAACAATAGCACCGGGCTTTGGAGTGATTTTCAGCAGGTATTCATAGGCATTCTGCTCATATTTGAGGCAACACATAAGTCTGCCGCAAGCGCCGCTGATTTTTGTGGGATTGAGTGAAAGACCTTGCTCTTTTGCCATTTTGATTGAAACAGGCTGGAATTCGCCGAGGAAACTGCTGCAGCAGAAGGGTCTGCCGCAGATGCCGAGTCCGCCGAGCATTTTGCTTTCATCTCTTACACCTATCTGGCGAAGCTCGATTCTTGTTTTAAATACGCCTGCAAGGTCCTTTACAAGCTCTCTGAAGTCAACTCTGCCGTCTGCAGTGAAATAGAAAAGAACTTTGCCTCCGTCAAAAGTATATTCAACGTCAACAAGCTTCATGTCAAGGTTGTGGTTTGCAATTTTTTGCTGACAAATTGCAAAAGCATCCTTTTCTTTCGCTTTATTGGCAAGAAACTGTTCAATATCATCTTCAGTTGCAATTCTGATAAGCTTTTTGAGGGGTTTTATGATTTCTTCGTCATCAACCTCTCTGTTATCCATTGCAACCTCACCGCATTCGATACCTCTGACGGTTTCAACTATAACACGGTCACCTTTTTTTAACTGCTGTCCGTCGGGGTCAAAGAAATAAACTTTGCCTACCTCTTTGAAACGGACACCTATAACTTCTGCCATATTATCCTCCTGATCTGGATGCCGCCTTGCGAAGCTTTGTGCATATTGCGGTCACCATAAGATTGTGGTTTGCGTTGAGCTTGAGCGAAGTCATAAGACTTTCGCAAGCATCTGTAAGTTCGAGCAGTGAACGTCGGCTGAGCTTCGATGAAAGCAGGGCGGGTAAATCGCCGAATTCACCGTTGCCGTCGTCTGCCGAATATTTTATTCTGAGCGCCGAAGCGAAAATTTCCTGAATAACGGGGAGAGATGCACGAAGCAGCTTCTGGTCTTTTTCAAAAACCGCCGCAGCTTTTACGATTTCAATGTCATCAAGAGCAGCAACGGATTTTGCAATTTCCTTTGCCGCATCAATTACCTTTTCTCTCGGCAAATCATCGCTTTCCGCCGAATATGCTTCGCCTAAGTTATACACTGCCGAGCGAGAAAGCACGGTCGGCAAAAATCCCGATTTTGAAGAGCAAAGCAAAATGAAATTAACGTATGCAGGCGGCTCTTCAAGAATTTTGAGAATTGCATTCTGACCCTCAACACCCATAGTATGAGAGTTTTCAAGAATGAAAACTTTTCTGTCCGCCTCGTTGGGTACAATATATGCCTTGCTGCGGATTTCGCGAACGATATCAACTTTGAATGCCTTGGGTTTATCCTCAACGGAATAGATGAGAATATCCGCGTGGGAGTCAGCTAAAGCTTTTCTGCAGTCTGAACAAACTCCGCAGGGAACGGCTCCTCCCGATGAGCACACAAGCGCACACGCAGTCTTTTTTGCGAGCGCCATTCTTTCTTCAACACCTGAGCCTTCAAAAATAACCGCGTGCGGAAACCGTTTTGACTGAAGGGCGGCAGATATTGATTTTTCGAGTTGATTATTTAAATCAAACATTTTATTGCCTCAAATCAAAGCTTTATAAATTTTTCAACATCAAGAACGAAAACAGTTGCGCCGCCAACGGTAACTTCAACTGCTCTTGAGATGAATCCTTCTGCCATAAAAGAAGGTGAAGGAGTAACCATCTGGGTGCGTCTGCTGGAAAATTCGCTGATAATTGAAATAACGTCGTCAACTTTTTCATCTTCCGTGCCTATGAGCAGAGTCGAGTTGCCTGCTCTGAGGAAACCGCCTGACGTTGAAAGCTTGGTTGCTCCGTATCCTTTTGCGGAAAGTTCGCTGAGTACGCTCGGGCTGTCGTCATTGTTGATAATGGCAACGATAAGTTTCATAAATGATTCTCCTTTCATTTGTTAAAAATTGATATATTTCTTTCTATAACTTTTCTGCCTCTCCATTCATATGCTCTGCCGTCAAGCTCACAGCCTGATTCAACAAAAGAAACGGGGGAGAAAAGAAATTCTTTTATTTCTGTTACTGCGGCATTTTTATTCATCGGGCAAACGTCCTGGCAGATATCACAGCCCCATACACAGCCGCATTCTTTCATAAGATTTGTTTCTTCTTCTGAAAGGTCGCCTTTTTTCTGGGTTATTTCGGAAAGGCAGACTGTTTTTTCAAAACCGTTTTTCTTCAGCGCACCCGAAGGGCAGGCGGCGATGCATTTTTCACAGCCGATGCAAGCCGTTTCCTCCGATACGGTGCAGGGAATTTCAAGGTCGGTAACGATTTCTCCTATAAAAACATAGGAGCCGTATTTTTCTGTTATAAGAAGGGAGTTTATTCCTCTTGCTCCGAGTCTCGCTTTGCAAGCTGCGGAAACCTCAGGAATCGGTGAATTGTCTGCAAACGCAGAAAACTCGTTTTCAGGATAAATTTCTTTCAGCTTTGTTACAGCTGAATTGAGCCTGTTCAGTGCAACTGCGTGGTAGTCTGTTACCGCCGCATATTTGGAAACGTTGGATTTTTGATAATTTTCTTTGCTTAAAAGATACGGGAAGCAGGCAACGATAACCGATTTTGCGTTTTGCGGCAAACGTTTTTTTGCTCTGCAATCTATAAGCCCGTCTTTTATTAAGTCATACGGACAAATTCCCCATAGCGGTGAGATTTCATCCATTGTTTTTTTGAGTGTCAATTTGTCACCCCGCCTACAGCCTGAGCAAGAGCAATCATAACAGGCAAGGTAATTATTGAAATAAAGCTTACAACGGCAACCGTCTGCGACGCGAGATCCGTGTTGCGGTCGTATTTTGCGGCAAACATAACGGTGTTGTTTGCAGTGGGTGCGCCTGCCGAAATCGAAAGCGCAACAAGCAATGCGCCCGTAATGCCCATAAGCCTGAATGAAAATATCAGTAAAAGAGGAAGAATAATCAGCTTAACAAGTGCAACGCCGAATATACGCCAATTTTTGAAAATACTTTTGAAGTTGGTGTTTGCAATATAAGTTCCGAAAATAAGCATTGCAACAGGTGTGTTGAGGCTTGCGATATATCCCATCGGCATTGAAACAATTTCAGGAAGCTGAACTGAAAGCAGGAAAAGGGGCAGACCGATTATAACGGCTATAACGCCGGGATTAAGAATGAGTTTTTTGAAATCAAACTTAACCTTTTCGCCCTCTTTGCCTTTTGTGATTGTGTAAATTCCGTGAGTAAAGCTGAAAATCTGAAACGAAATAATTACAGCCGAGCAGTAAAATACGCCTTCATCGCCGAGTACGGCGTCTGCAAGGGGGAGCGCCATATATCCGCAGTTACCGTAAGCGCAGGAATATTTATATATGCACTTTTTGTCGGCAGGGCTTTTGTTGAAAACGAGGGCAGCTATGCCTGCGGAAACGATATGAAGCAAAAATCCGCATCCCATTGCAATGAAAAGACTCTTGGCTGTTTCGGCGTTATATTCAAGAGAAAGAAAGCTTTCGATTATAACTGCAGGGGTTATGATATAAAAGAGCAGATCGGTACAGCTTTTTGCAACCTTTTCGGTGTAAATGCCGACTTTATCCGCTATTGCACCAACGGCAACAAGGATATATAAAATTGCAACCTGCTCACTTGCGGTTAAAATATTACCGAGAAAATCTTGAAGATTCATCTGATTATTCCTTTATATCTTCGGGTGTTTCTTCTTTTTTGACACCGTGTGAAAGTCTTGTGAAAACCGTTGCGATTATGAAAAGTGCGGTAGTGAGTTCACAGATGTTGGGAGTTGCGGCATATTCATAGAGAAGCTCTCTGCTACCCGATACCCATACTATAACTCTCGGAACAAAGCAGATGAGTGCCAGCAGAGCGGCCGGCAGACCGTAGCCTATGAGCTTCCATTCGTTGTTCTTGGCGCTTATCTGCGAATTCACCTGAGCGAACGCCATAAAAAACATTGCCGTAAATACAAGCATAAGCAATTCAAGGGTAAGTTCTGATACTCTGAGATAGCTGATTGTGCGCGAAAAACGGAAAACCATTCTGATAAGACACCATATTACGGGCATAAGCGAAATAAGCTTGTGTTCGGAGCCGTTTGTTTTGCCCGTAAGCGTTGAAATTCCGAGCGCAAAAAAGAATATTGCGGCAAAGACCGAAAGAAATGCTTCGCCGAGCATAAATAATCCGTCAGGGTTTTCAAGCGTGCCTTCAAACTCCAGGATATCCGCAATATTGCCTGCACCGAGAATGCATATGATGCCGTCCGAAAAAATACCGACAGCAGCTATGAGCGCAAACAAGCTGAATACGGGGCGGCTTCTGACCTCGAGATCATAGCTGAGGTTCTTTTTGTTTATAAAGCCGACAACAAGAAGCGCAATTACTGCAACGGCGAGAACGAAACCGAAAAGATACACGCTCCAGTTGGCTTCCGTATAAAAACCTGTGCCGTCGTTTTCGATGATGGTGAAATACTGAACCGTTCTCAGCGGAAGTGCAATCAAAGCGGCAACCGCAAAAATAATTGCGGCAATACCCGAATTGCTTTTAAGCGAAAAGCTTTTCATTTTTAACTTACCTCTTATCTGTCATTAATGGGAATATAAGTGTTTTTGAGATTGTTGTTTTTGTATGCGGGTCTGATGATTTTGCCGCCGGTTAAGAGTTCCTCGATTCTGTGAGCCGACCAGCCCGAAACTCTCGCAACGGTGAAGATGGGAGTGAAAAGATCGGGCGGAATGTTGAGCATTTTATAAACAAGACCCGAATAAAGGTCAACGTTTGCACACATTGCTTTTTTTGCAACGGGTTTGTTCTGATTGAAAACTTCGGGAGTGAGCTGTTCGATAAGGCTGAGAAGCCTGAATTCATCTTCAAACTCCGTGTTCATTGCAAATTCCTCGGCTTTTGCTCTGAGGATTTTTGCTCTTGGATCAGAAAGAGTATAAACTGCGTGACCCATACCGTAAATAAGACCCGAGCCGTCGCCTGCTTCTTTTTTGATAACCTTTTTGATGAAATCGGCAACTTCGCCCTCGTTGGTGATATCGTTGACGCCTTCTTTGAAGTGTTCAACCATCTGCGAAACCTTGATGTTGGCGCCGCCGTGCTTGGGACCTTTGAGCGAGCTTACGCCGCCTGCAAGCGCAGCATAGGTATCTGTTCCGCTTGAGGTGAGAACTCTGGTTGTGAAGGTTGAGTTGTTACCGCCGCCGTGTTCTGCGTGAAGCATAAGACAAATATCGAGAAGCTTTGCTTCTTTATCGGTAAACTGTTTATCGGCTCTGATTGAACGCAGAATGCTCTGTGCTGTTCTGAGTTCGGGCTTCATAGGATGAAGATACATACTTTTATGATAATAGCTTCTGCGTTTTACCTGGTATGCATACACCATTATTGCGGGAATCTGAGCGATAACGTGGATACACTGACGCACAACGTTTTCAAGGGAGGTATCGTCAGGATTTTCGTCGTATGAATAAAGAGCAAGAACAGCTCTTGAAATTTTATTCATAATATCGGGCGAGGGGGCTTTCATAATCATATCTTCAATGAAATCCTCGGGTAATTCGCGGCAGTGAGCAAGAATATCGCTGAAGCTGTCAAGCTGTTCTTTTGTGGGCAGAGAACCGAAAAGGAGCAGATAAACAACTTCTTCAAAGCCGAAGCGGTCATCCGCTATGCAGGCGTTGACAATATCTTCCATATTGTAGCCTCTGTAGTAAAGATGACCTTCTCTGGGGACTTTTTCGCCGTCGTCAATATAGTAGCCTTCAACGGTACATACGTTGGTGATGCCTGCCATAACGCCCGTGCCGTCTGAATTCCTCAAACCTCTTTTTATATTAAAATGGTCATAATCCGCAGGGTCTATATAGTTATTTTTTCTTATCTTGTCGCATAATGTTTTAATGTCTTGAGATGCAACCTGTGATTTAATGGTGGACATATTTTTTCCTCCGTTTCTCCAAAAATAATATCTCTCCATTTTATAGATATTTAATTATACTCTCTTTATATATAAAAGTCAAGAAAGGATAAATAAAATGAATACAAACCTTGTTATCTCAATAATCGTAGCGGTTTCGCTCATTCTCTGCCCCGTTGCCGCTGTTTTTTGCAAGGATGAAACGCAAGCCGCTGAGGAAATTCTGACTGAAGCGCAGAGCAATTATACAGCCGACGAAATTTCCGTTATGTCGCCGTCAACGGGTAAGATAAATAACGTGGAAATGCGTGAATATATTATCGGCTGCGTTGCGGCTGAAATGCCTGCAAAATACCATACCGAAGCTCTTAAGGCGCAAGCGGTTGCAAGTTATACCTATGCAATGAAAACCCTTGAACAGAACAAAAAATCAAAAAATTCTTCTTTCGGCGGTGCGGATATAACCGATAGCCCCGATACGCATCAGGCTTATATAAATCAAGATGAGCGAAAAGAAAAATGGGGAGAAAAATTTGAAGAATACGAAAAGAAAATTGCGGCGGCGGTTGACGACGTTTTCGGAATATTTATGACGTATAACGGCGAAACGGTGCTTGCGGTTTATCATTCAATCAGCGCAGGCTCAACGCAGAGTGCAGAAAATCTTTGGGGTGTTGAAATTCCGTATCTTATCAGCGTTGAAAGCGCAGGAGATAAGCTTTCACCCGATTACATATCAACAAGCAAATTCAGCGAAAAGGAGTTTGCAGAGCTGTGCGAAGAATGCGGCATAAAGACAGACGGTGAAATCAATATCGGAGAAATGAAAAAAGATGAAAACGGATACGTTGTTTCAGTTATGCTGTGCGGCAATGAGATATCGGCTGCAAAATTCAGAGAAGTGTTTTCCCTCAGGAGCAACTGCTTTGATATCAGATATTCGGACGGCGAATATATAATCACCTGCAAGGGCTACGGTCACGGCGCAGGTATGAGCCAATACGGAGCCGATTATATGGCTCGCCAAGGCTTTTCGTGGCGTGAAATTCTTGAACATTATTATACGGGCATCGAAATTTCCGAAGATGAATGATATTTGCTTGTGAAACGGTTAAAATATCAAAAACAACGGAGGAAATATTATGAAAGAGGTTGTTATAAGCGTTGACAGTGCGGCGGATATACCGAAGAACGTTGCCGAAGAATACGGCATTGAAATTATGCCTATGCACGTTATCATAAACGAAAAAGAGAAGAGTGACGGTGTTGATATCGGTGCGCCGGAATTGTTTGATTATGCCGAAAAAACGGGCAAGATACCGCAGACTTCTGCCGTTTCACCGGGTGAATATGTTGAGTTTTTCGAGAATTTCACAAACAAAAACAAAGCTGTTCTTCATCTTTCGTTTTGCTCGCTTCTTTCATCAACCTGCAGGAATGCACGTATGGCGGCAAGCAACCTGAAAGACGTTTACGTTATCGACACGCTGAATCTCGGCGGAGGCATTGCTCTGCCTGCAATCAAGGCGTGTGAAATGCGGGATAAGGGAATGGGCGCAAAAGAAATAGCTGATGAAATAGCTTTGATTATAAGTAAAGTCAGCGTCAACTATCTGCTTGACGATATTGATTTTCTCAGGCGCTCGGGCAGATGCTCTGCGGCTGCGGCAATCGGCGCAAATCTGCTCGGAATAAAGCCTTGCGCGGCGATGATTAACGGCAGAATTGAGGTTATAAAAAAATACAGAGGCAAAGCAAAAGCCGTCCGCCTGCAATACGCAGACGAACAGCTTGAAAACACTGAAAATATTGATTTTTCAACCGTTTTTGTTTATCATTCGGGGATTGATGAATCTGAACTTCTCGAGATTGAAAATCTGCTGAAAAACGCAGGCTTCAATCGGGTTATCACCGCTTTTACGGGCTGTATGATAAGCCTTCACAGCGGCAGAAACGCCCTCGGAATTCACACGATTTCAGATTAAAGCCCCAAAATCTGCTTTTTCTTTGCTTCGAATTCTTCCTGAGTTATTGCGCCCATATCAAGAAGATTCTTGTATTCCATAAGCTGCTGAGCCGCATTGGGTTCGGCGGCAGGCTGCATAACGGGTACATACTGAACAACGGGTTGAACAGGCTGAACGGGCTGTGGTTTCTTCTTCGGAACAATCTTTTTATAGGGGCTTGCAAGCCACATACAAAGCAAAAATTCCGAAACTATCAAGGGCAGGTACATCAGAACGGGTTCTATTGAAAAAATTATAGCATTTATGGCGGTTGATTCCGTGCCTACGCCCATAAAAGCATCCCAATGTTCCATAATATACTCGGCAGGGAAAGCTGCAAGCATTAATACCCTTATAATCCCGGGTATGAACCATATTTTCTGAATGATGCTTTTTTCTTTAACTTCTTCTTTGACTTTGATTGATAATATAATCACAAAAATCAGCGGAAGTAACGCGCTGAGCAATACAAAGATATGGGATAAAGTCGGTGCATATGCCATAGAGAAAATGCCGCGGTAACGCATACGGTAATGATCCAGATCCGTATCGTAATTCTGCATAAAATACTGCGTAGTTTCCGAATAAATGAAGCCTTTGATAATGAACATCAGATTTGAAAGCATAAAGCCGAAAAAAGGCAGAATTATAATAGGTTTATGGCATTTTGCAAACAGCATAATTGCCATCACAACAAGGCTGATAATCATTATCAGGCATGCAACAAGGCTGATTGTTGAACTCATAAAGGGAAATGCAGCAGGAACACCGAAGCTAAGCAGATAATCGTCATTGGGCAGAAGTTCGCCTGAAAAGACGTGCTCCAACACTTGAAAAGCTTGTTCGGCAAAGGGGAAAGACTGCATAAATCCTATAAAATTTAAAGCGATAAAAACAAATACAATTCCCGTCTGCAATAAATATGTAATCGAAGCAAAACAGAATTTCTTTTTGAACAACGGATTGTTTTTCAAAGGCTGTGTCGGAGCGTTTTGCGGTAACTCCGCAGGATTGACGGGGGTGGGTTCTGCGTTCAATACTTCATTTTCAAAAGTTGTTTCGTTCACAAGAAGCACTCCTTTTATTTATTAAGAAAATCAATCGTAACCTCGCAAAGCTCATCGGCTCTGTTTTCAATGCACTGATGTCCGCCGCCCTCAACGTTATATTTGGTTGCGTCGGGGAATGCGGTGTTCATCTGTTCTTTCATTGTATCGTTGAGAATAATATCGTTGCTTGCCTGACAGAGTAATACGGGGCAGGCAATTTTTTCTGCATTCTCAAGGTTTGTGGGCTTTACGTTATACATCATTTCGCAGATGCCTGCTCCGAATCCGTCATACTGAACGGCATCGGTAACGCCCGATACGTCATAATCAATTGCAAATTCCCAATCGTTAGTCGCAAAATAAATAATGAATTTTACGAGGAAATCAATTTTTGTGCCGTATTCAAAAAACACGTTCATAACCCATTCCATCGGTTTTGAGGTGATAATTCCCTCTGCAAATGCAGGAAACTCGCTCTGCGGTGCAGGGCAGTAAAGAAGAAGAGCCTTAACGGGATTCTGCTCGGCAATGTTAACGGCAATGCCGCCGCCCATTGAGTGACCCGCAATAATCCATTCATCCATCGGAGCAATGCTTTTCATAAGCTCGGTGATAAGAACTTCGCGGTCAACAACGGTTTCAACATCGGTTTCTCTTGTGCTGAAGCCGAAATTCGGCACGTCTGCAAGTACACATTCGTAACCCTCAGCAGAGAGGTTTGCCGCCATATTTCTCCAGGCATATGTAGAGCAGAGGAAACCGTGAATCATCATTATTCTGCCTTTTTGCTGACCTTTGGCAGGAACAACTCTGTAATGAATGTCATAATCGCCGTATGTAAAATATCGGCTGTCTTCATAGGGTTTGTAGCTTGTATCCGCCGCAAAGGCGAAAAGCGAAAACGATGAGAACAGAACAGAGATCACACATATAATACTGAGAATTTTTTTCATTGGAATATCTCCTTGAAATTATTTTGGAACAACATCAGAAAAAATGCCGAATATCGCAGAACACAGAATAAACAAAGTTCCTCCGATAAGATAAAGAGAATGCACAAGGCTTATTATCGGAATAACCTTTTTCTTGCGTATTGCAATATCGAGAATTGCAAAAACAACGCCGTGCGGCAACACAAAAAAGACACAGAAAAGAACGGGGATAACAAGCATTCCGATTGTTCCTGCAACAAAATATGTGAAGCCTAAACATATAAGGCTGAATACGCCGAAAGGCACCTTCTGAATAAAAGGCTTTTTTACTTTTGCTGTTATTTCTTCAGGACTTCTTTCTTCAATTAATTTCTCTTCCATTATTTATGCCTTTCCTGTTGAACCGAAACCGCCTGCACCTCTTGAGGTTTCGTCAAGTTCATCGGCTTCAACGGGTGTTATCAGCGAAACGGGCATAATAACAAGCTGTGCTATACGCTCGTCGGGACTGATAGTATAAGCTTCTTTAAGCTGATTAATAACGCCTACGCAGATTTCGCCTCTGTAGTCGCTGTCGATAACTCCTACGGAATTGAGCAGACCTATGCCGTGCTTAATGGCAAGACCGCTTCTTGCAAACACAAATGCGCCGAGTTCAGCCGACGGAAGCTCAATGGCGATTCCCGTCGGAATAACCGCTTTTTCGCCGCCTTCAAGGGTAATCGGTTCATCTATGCAGGCATAAAGATCCATTCCTGCGCTGCCCGGAGTTGCCCTGAACGGTATTTTTGCATTATCTCTGAGCTTTTTTATCTTAAAAGTATCCATTATCTTGTCTTACTCTCCTTGTATCTGTCTTCGGGAGAAATCTTCTTGTGGGGGCAGGGGATGGGTTCTCTGATTGTTACCGCAGGCTCTGCCCAACGGACTGCGTTGATGATGATTCTCTGAACGTATTCGTTGTGGAAGGTGGGGTTGCTTTCGTGACCGGGCTGGAAGTAGAAAATCTTACCAAGACCTCTCTGCCAGCAGCAGCCTGAACGGAACACTTCGCCGCCTTCAAACCAGCCGAGGAAAACGATATCGTCGGGCTTGGGGATATCGAACTGTTCGCCGTACATTTCTTCAACTCCGAGGCTGAAGTGCGCAGGAATACCCTTTGCAATGGGATGAGTGGGATTAATTGTCCAGATACGTTCTCTGTCGCCGTCTCTCCAGCGGAGATTGCAGGTTGTTCCCATAAGCGATCTGAAAATCTTTGAATGGTGACCCGAATGCAGAACAACAAGACCCATACCTGCAAGCACGCGCTTGTGAATTTTTTCAACGAGCTTATCGGGTACTTTGTCGTGTGCCATATGACCCCACCAGATGAGAACGTCCGTGTTTTCAAGCACTTCGTCCGAAAGACCGCACTTGCGCTGCGAAAGGGTAGCGGTACGGATTCTGAAATCTTCCTGCGAGGCAAGGAAATTTTTTATGCAGCCGTGAATACCTGCAGGATAAACGCCTGCAACTTCGTTGCTGAGTTTTTCGTGAACGCCTTCGTTCCAAACGGTAACATTAATCATATTTATTCTCCTTTATCTCAGTTTTTTCATTATTTTTTGTGATGCATCAACGATTTTTGCCGCTGTGGGTTTGGTGATAAGATCCATCTCACCCATAAATTCAATATAGGTTCCGTCGAATCTGTGCTTGAATCTGTAAAGACCGAAAAGGGGATTGTTCTCATCAATAACACCTGCAACGCCTCTGAAATCATAGATTTTGCAGCCTTCTTCAATCGCCCACTTAATCATTTCCCACTGAAGCAGGTAGTTTGGCATAACCTTTCGGTTTGAGTTTGACGATGCACCGTAGAAATACCACACCTTGTCGCCCCATAAAACCGAAATTGCGCCTGCGATGGGTTCACCCTCGTAATATGCCATATAAAGCCTTGCTTTGTCGCCGAAAACGTCAAGAATTTTTGCAAAATACGCAGCCGAACGAAGCTCGAATCCGTCTCTTTCGCAGGTTTCTTTCATTATCTGATAGAAAGTTTCCGCCATTTCACTGCCGTGAATTTTAACTTCAACGTTGTTTTTCATTGCAATACGGATTTTTCTGCGGTGGTCAGAATGGAACGCCGCAAAAACTTCGTCTTCGCTTCTGCCGTCAAGCAGAATTCTGATTACGCATCTGCACTGGAAATCCTCAAAGTTAATTGTTTTGCCTTTGAATTTGAATCCCTGAGAAAGCGCTGTTGCTCTGTATTCCTCGTTGTCATCGGGAACGTCTTTGTCAATTTTCAGTTCGTATGCGTTGTGTTTTTTTCCTTCTTCTTTTGCCGCTTCAATAAGGGCGCAGAACGTTTCTTTATCGTCAAAGTCACACACGGGTCCTCTCGGAGCATACATCATATGATAGGGCAGCTTCGAAATTTTTCGCAGCAAAACGGCAAGAGTGCCTGTTATTTCGCCGCTGTCGTTTCTGCAGATAACGCCAAACCATTTCCAGTCGCTTTTGACTTTACCCCAAAGAGATGTTTGCAGAAAATGACCGTTTTTGTGTTTTTCGCTGAACGCATCAAGCTCATCGGCATTATTTATATCAACAATTTGTGTTTTCACGTCTTATCCTCACAATCAATTATAATTACAGATAATATATTATAACCTAATAATAGTCAATTTGCAAGAGCGCTCAGCCTTAATTACAGTGTGTTTCACAAAATAAAACAAAAATCTTTGAAAATACTCTTGATTTTTTTGTCGATTACAGCGATAATATATAGGAATATTTTCAGAAAGGAAGATTATTTTGGAAGCAATACTTAATTTTGACCTTGCAATCTTTGAGTTTGTTGATAAGTTCCGTGATATTGACCTTCTCAGAGAGATTATGGAAGCCATTACCGTTGCAGGCAATGACGGCTACATATTCATTGCATTCGGCATAGTGATGCTCTTCTTCAAGAAAACAAGAAAAGCAGGTCTTGTTTGCCTCGGTTCACTTCTTGTTATGACTCTTCTCAACAACGAGCTTATCAAACCCATTATGGAAAGACCCAGACCGTATAACCTCGCAATTCTTCCCGAAGCTGCGGCTCTCGCCAAGGCGGAATACGGAAAAGATTTTGACTGGATCGGTTTCTTCGGTAAAATCAACTGGAACGTAAGCCCCGAATTTGCTGAAAAGTGGAGTGCAGGCTACGTTTGGCCCGATATCGTTGATAAGATGGAATCAAAATCACTTTCATTCCCCTCGGGACATACTTCATCGGCATTTACCTTTGCAATGGCTTTCACCCTTGTATGCAAAAAGCACGCAAGCAAGCTTGCAACAATCAAGGTAGCGGTTTTCACCTTCATTTTTGCAATTCTTATGGGTATTTCAAGAGTTTATGTTGGTGTTCATTATCCCACAGACGTTATCGTTGCAGCTGTTGTAGGCATTATCTACGCAGTTATCGGTTACTTCATTTTCGCAACACTTTATGACCTCGTTTATAAAGCAGTAACCAAGAAAAAAGCATAATAACCAATAATGTAAAAAAGACCGGCTCATATGAGTCGGTCTTTTTGCATATAAGTGAGTTTTTATCGGTTATTGAATTTAAATTTCTTGCTGAAAAGTTAAGGCTGCAAGGGAAAAGTTGTGTATAGTTTCAAAATGGCTCGCTGTGTGCTGTTTGTGGGTTTAGTTTATCACGGAATGTTCCCACGCCCTAAAAACGCTTCCCCGAAGCGTTTTCTTAACGGGCTTTCGAATCCCTTGCAAAAAAACAAATACCGCAGTTGATACAATCGTGTCGACTGCGGTATCTTTTAGTTAATTTATTAATATTTCCTTAGGCTTTATTTTACATTCAGATATGTATACTCATACTCTCCTTCATAAAGCTCAATGTAATAAGCATCTATGTTGATATGTCCGTTCCAGATATCATCAATTACACCTTTGACTGTTACCGTACTGCCTTCTTTTACATTTTCATAAAAATGTTCTGTGTTTTTTAATTCGGAGAGGTCACAAGTGAGTTGATGTCCGCCAATGCTACGCAGTGCACCATTGACAACCACATTACCGTCAACACAAACCTCAAGTTCAGTAGAGCTTATGCTGTGAACTATTCCGACAAAATAGTATGCTTTGCCGGAGTATTTTTCGTTTGCGGCAGCTTCGTTTGTACGATGATCGTTAAGCATAGTTGCCGCAAATCCTTGTTCGAACTCGATATTATTTTCTTTGATTTTGTTTACGATAGAATTAGAGCCAAAAACAATTGCGATAATAAGAACGATCACACCAAACACAATAAGTTTTTTCTTGCTTTTTGCCTTATTCTTTCCTCCGCACGATGGACATTTTTTTGCTGACTTTGCCATTTGAGCTCCACAAAGCTTGCACGGTATAAGAT